>CAJXIT010000091.1 GCA_913054055.1 uncultured Thalassolituus sp. | reverse complement strand
TGCAATCTAAGACTTAATGTGTGTTTTTCTAATTCTTGATTACGATCGTTTAATTCTTTTGTTTTTAAGTCAATTTCATATTGCAGGTTCTCGGTGAGGTGCCTAGCCACATCTAAAGACTTCACAAATCTTGC
This sequence comes from uncultured Thalassolituus sp., assembly GCA_913054055.1. Classification (GTDB taxonomy): domain Bacteria; phylum Pseudomonadota; class Gammaproteobacteria; order Pseudomonadales; family Oceanobacteraceae; genus Bermanella. Next base: position 10,853 of record CAJXIT010000091.1, on the reverse strand, counting down.
CACTTGGTTTTGCGTTAAGAAAAATAAGAAAATAAACAGCGCATACTCGGTGACAAACACATTATAGTCAGCAAACTGAGTGGTAATAATGTCATGAATCAATGCAATGAGCAGAGGGATCGAACTAATCAGCAGTCCTTTTGCCCCTGCCACTTGCTTCCATAGCGCATTAAAAAGTACTGCAAAACACAGCCCCACATATGCAACTAATAATACTTGATAACTTTTCAGATAGGTGGTCATGGTACTAACATCTATATAAAACGTGATTAAGCTCACCATAAATAAAACGGCATAACCGATTAAGACCAAAGCTTTAGCGTTAGGGATAGGAAACAGTTTTACGCTGTAATGAAAAACAGCCAAACCACACCACAACATAGATAGGTATTCCAACCGAATGGTAATATGCCTTATACCAACATCAAATAGGAAAAAGTCCACATAATTTGAAGCTAAACCAGCCCTTAAAATAAGACTGGCCGAAAACACCGCAAGTAAAAGAAATACAGGCTCTGGCCGGTGGCTAAAAAATACTAAGTTTTGAATCACAACAAATAAGCCAATGCCGAGCAATAAGACTTTGATCATCAATCCAATTAAAATATCAAACATGATGGCATCATGTTCAGCGATCACTATTTTGTCCCCAAGGCTTGAGCGCTGTAAAAGGTAACTGGAAAAGTACACAACTAAAGTGCCTGAATCACTGTTGCTAGGAAGCGCCACGCTGCCAATTTTATGCCCTTCAACGGCGGTTTGCTTTGAGGTGGATATGCGGCCATTTTCACCTAAAAAGACAGGCTCTGAATCATCCTCTATCCACCACACCTGCCAAGCACCGGTTGAAAATTGTAAAAACAAAGAGGGCTGGCTAAACACACTGGATAAATTCGTGATGCGAATGGCGTATGTCCCATAACCCTGAACAATGCCATCAGTGCGATCTGAGATATGGTCATAATAATAAGCGGGTAAATCCACATGTTTGAATTGGGCGGACTGGTCAGAGAAGCTTTCTAAAGGTGTGAACGCTTTCCACTTAAGCCCCCATGTGCCAGATAAACGCAATGTATGCGCTTGAACACTTTCGGAAGCATTTATTTGAGGCAATGGCGCAGCTTGTAGCGTCAGCGAGCTGCTGCATACAATTATCAGAAGAATCCATTTTTGATAGAAAAGCAGCAAGTATCCGTTACACCAATAAAGCTATGACATCCTATTCACTATAGCAAACCTAGCAATATACGCTGTGCAAAACACGCACCCTTTAAGAAACCGCTCATAAATCCTATATGACCTGATTTATCCCTCAAAATCCTGTTAAACTCAATGCACACAGAGGCTTACGGTTCATAATGATTTACGTAAAGCCAATACCTTTTGAATTAATACATTAGTACAGAGATCTACACATGGCTAAATATCATGTTTACGGCATTGGTAACGCATTGGTTGACCAAGAATTTGAAGTAACCGACGCTTTTTTCAAATCCAATAATATTGAAAAAGGCATGATGACGCTTATTGAAGAAGATCAGCAACACGCCCTGTTAGATGCCCTTACCACAGAGTTTGGCGTTAAAAAACGCGCGGGTGGTGGGTCAGCCGCAAACACCATATTTGCTGCTCAATACCTTGGCGCAAATACTTTCTATAGCTGTAATGTGGCCAACGACGAAACTGGCGATTTTTATGTAAAAGACTTAACCGAAGCCGGGATTGATACCAACCTTGGACATGATCGTGTAGACGGCGTCACCGGTAAATGCATGGTAATGATTACCCCTGATGCCGAGCGCACCATGAACACTTACTTAGGCATCACCGCCAACTTTGGTGTCGAGCACATTAATCAAGATGCCCTAAAAGACAGTGAATACCTTTACATTGAAGGCTACCTTGTGACCAGTGATACCGCACGTCCGGCTGCCATTGAGTGTAAAAAAATGGCCGAAAACCATAATGTGAAAACAGCCATGACCTTTTCTGATCCCGCCATGGTTCAATTTTTTAAAGATGGCATTTTAGAAATGCTGGGCACAGGTGTGGACTTATTATTCTGTAACGAAGAAGAAGCCAAGCTGGTTGCCGATACGGAAGACTTCGATACTGCAAAAGAACACCTGAAATCTTTGGCTAAGTCCTTTGCTATTACACTGGGCTCAAAAGGGGCACTAGTATTTGATGGAGAAAACGAAATCTTAATCGAACCTCACTCTGTGACTGCCGTAGACAGTAATGGCGCAGGGGATAACTTTGCAGGTGCCTTTATGTATGGCATCACCAATGGATTAAGCTTCGAACAAGCAGGTAAATTGGCCAGCAAAATCAGTGCTGAAGTGGTAAGTCGATTTGGCCCACGCTTAGATGCAGAGCTTTACAATCAATTTAAAGCGCAAGTCGTTTAAGGGTTTCGGATAAGCCGATCAGTTAATCGGCAAATCCATGCAAAAAAAAGCCTTCACTGCATCATGATAGTGAAGGCTTTTTTTATGGCTAGATCACTCTTATGTGTCTTATCGGGCTTTAATTTCGTCTACCTTATCCATGATACCCACCAGCTGTGGTCTATTTTGTCGGATCTCGTCCGATGTTAAACCATCTAACTCATGGGGGAAAACAAGCCATTCATCACTGTCGTGAATAAAATAATCCGGCGTGCGATCCGTTTTATTATTTTTTGGTTTGAAATAAGGGGTCGCCACACGAATTTCTGGTGTATTTTTTTTGCAGGCTTTCTTCAAGTCATAAATAATTTTTTCAATGCTTAAACCACTGTCATGAACATCATCAACAATCAATAAACTGTCTTCCGCTTCTAATCGCTTAATTAAATACGTTAAACCATGAACGCGAACATTTTTGCTGCGTTCACCTATGCCCGTGTAACTGGAGGTGCGGATCGCAATGTGGTCTGCATCCACTCCTAGAATGTGCAACAGCTCTTGAACAGCAATACCAACAGGTGCGCCACCACGCCATACCCCTACAATATAGTTAGGGCGAAAATCACTTTCGAAAACCTGTAAAGCCAGTTTAAAACTGTCTTCAAGTAACTGATCTGCACTGATATAAACTTTTTCCACTATCTACTACCTAATAAGCAAAACATTAACTGGATTTGCGCAGCATCCAGCCACCCCAGATGAAACAGAGAATGATAGGAATAAGGTTAGCAAATAATGGCCCTATGCCAATTAACAAACCGATTGGCCCTAACAAATCCACAGCAATTTTATAAATCAATCCTACCAATATACCGCTGAACAGCCTTTGTCCCATGGTCACGGATCGCAGTGGCCCAAAGATAAAGCTAATACCCACCAGCACTAATGCAATGGTACTCACTGGTTGCAATATCTTTTTCCAAAACGCCAACTTAAACTCGCCCCCACCAAGCCCCTGTTCATCCAAATATTCTCCATAACTGTACAGGGTACTGATGGCCATATCTTTAGGTTCTTGTGCCACAAACTTCAAACGCTCTGGAGTTAGTTCTGTTTCAAATATGCCCGTAGCCGACTTGGTAACCGTGGTGTTAAACGGGTCTACCTTGGTGTTTATCACCTGCTCCATTGACCATTGTTCCCGCTGATACAATGCTCGTTTGGCATGGGTAAGGTTTTTTAAATTATTGTCTTCATCAAACTCATAGACGGTTAAGCCGTGTAAAACACCGTTAGGCTCAATGGCACTAAAACGCATATAGTTATTGCCTTCTCTGTGCCAGTGCCCCTTTCCTTCATTACTGACCGCTACCTCTCGACCAAGGGATATGGTCCGAAAGTTTGTGGCCATGCGTTCTAGATCCGGCACGATGTATTCACCCATAATCAAGCTAAGAGCCATCATAAGAGAGGCTGCTTTTAAGGTACTGAACATAATGCGATGAGTGCTCACACCTGCGGCACGGATAGCCGTCAATTCACTGTGCGTGGCCAATCCACCCAAGCCGGCTAAACAGCCTATTAAGGTGATCATAGGAATCATTTCGTAAAGACGAGTAGGTGCCGAAGCCGTGACATAATAAAGAGCATCCGTGAATGTATAGGTGCTTCGTAAATTATCTAACTGGTTAAGCAAGGCGATGACAAAATCCAGCATGGCTAACACCAGTAGCACAGCCAAAATGGCATTCAGAACAGAGCTGCGAATATGGGCATCTATTTTACGCATTGCTTGCTCCTGATTGATCCACCGCAGCTAGCGATTTTTCAGCATTTAAACGCCGCTTACGGCCATGCCATTTCAATACAATTCCCGGCCAATACATAAGGGCTAAACCAATGGATAGGAATATTGCGTGTAGCCACCATAGCCCCATCCACTGAGGCGTGTCTCCCTGCTCCATCCACTTACGGGCAGTGATCAAGGTGGTGTAATAGACCATGTATATAATGATGGCGGGCATGACTTTCCCGTAACGACCGGCTCTGGGTTTCACATGACTTAAAGGAAAAGCGATAATGACAATAATAGGAATCAATAAAAACAAACCAATGCGGTAATGCAGTCGTGCTTTATACACCCTGTGTTCTTTTTGCATTAACGTCAGTGTACTCACCGCTTCGTAGCGCGCCTTTTTTGCCACACTGCTTTCTTCCGCAATTTTCACTGAGTATGAATCAAAGGTCATGGCTTCAAATTTTGCTTGACCGGGCACCCCGCTAAAACGCTTACCAGATGTTAACTCTAAATAGCGACTGCCACTGTTTGGGTTCACAGATAAGCGACCCTGTTCGGCTAAAATTAAAGAATTTCCATCCGCCATAAATACCTTGCGCATCTCTTTACGATCCGCCGATAGTTCTTCAGAGTACGACACCTTATTGCCACTTTTTCCTAGTGCGTTAAAACGCCCTGGTGTAATAAATGAAAATTCACTTTCTTGCTGCTGTTTTTGTAAATACGTATCTAGTTTGTTGGCCGCTGCTGGCGCTAAATACAAACTTAAAAACCCAATAATTAACATCATCACCGTCACTGGGGCCATGGTGATTTTAAACACCTGTTTAGGGCCGAAACCGGTTGCCGACAATACGGTCATTTCGTTCTCACTGTGCATACGCCCATACACCAATAAAATCGAGATATAAAAACCTAAAGGCAGGATTAACTGCAAAAAACCGGGAGAGTTATAGGCAATGGTATAAAACACGGCTTCAGGAGGAATAATACCGGCAACGGCTTTATTCAGATGCACAACTAAACGGGCGCTAATGACAATCAGCATTAAGATGCCCGTTATCACAAACGTAGACGTCAGTAATTCTCGTAAAAAATATCGTGTAAGTATCAAAGAATAACCTTAAAAATACGCATCATTGTAAAACCCTATCAAACCTGTGTAACCATATGCGCCAGCCACATATGGGACTGAGTTCTGGCAATATCGGCTTTTTCAAGTAGACTCAGCATTATCCCTGAAAATAATCTAATGCACTAGAAAGGAAGCCTTTATTCCTAAAATAAGTATAGGGATTGATCAATCGAGGCTTTCCAACAGTGTTCATGCATATCGGAGTGTACATGGAATTTATCCTTACCCAATCAAGTGTATCTGAATATTCTGGCCCGGCCATTTTGCTACCAGTATTAAGTGAAGGCGCGTTACCTGCCGCCACTCAAACCATTGATGAAAAATTAAACGGCTTTATTAGCCAATTGATCGAAAACAAAGACCTGAAAGGCAAGCCTGGTGAAACCCTAGTGATCCCTCAGGCGAACGGCCCTAGGTTAATCCTAATCGGCATAGGCAAGGCCGATGGCAAGACCAGTGACTTTGTAAAATCGGTACAAGCAGCTGCAAACGCTTTAAAAGCCAGCGCCGCCGACGAAGCCGCCATTGATTTATCAGGTATTACAGTTAACACAAAAGATCAGCATTGGATAAACCGTCAACTGGCCCAAGCCTTTCAGGATAGCCTGTATCATTTTGATGAATGTAAAAGTAAAAAAGACGATGCCCCTGCCATTAGCACCATTAAGTCATTGACGGTTGTGGCTGAAAACCAATATCAAAGTGATATTTTATTTGGCCAAGCCGTGGCTAAGGGCATGGCTTTCTGTAAGAAACTGGGCGATTTACCACCCAATGTTGCTACCCCATCTTACCTTGCAGACGAGGCCGACAAACTGGCCTCTCTTAGCGGCAAGCTTACCACGTCTATTTTGGATGAAGACAAAATGGAAGAACTGGGCATGGGGTCATTTTTATCTGTCTCTAAAGGCTCTATTGAACCAGGCAAAATCATTTGCATGGAGTACAAAGGCGGAAAATCCGGCGATGCACCACACGCCCTTGTGGGCAAAGGCATCACCTTCGATACCGGTGGTATCAGCTTAAAACCTGGGGCGGGTATGGATGAAATGAAATACGACATGTGCGGTGCAGCTTCAGTATTAGGCACCATGCTGACCATCATTAGCCTGGATCTACCCATTAACTTTTTAGGGGTAGTAGCAGCGGCTGAAAACATGCCTGCTGGTCATGCCAGTAAACCAGGGGACATCGTAACCGCCATGAACGGCACCACGATCGAAATTCTAAACACTGATGCAGAAGGCCGCTTGGTATTGTGTGATGCGTTAACCTACACCATAGAAACATACAAGCCAGCCAGCATCATGGACATTGCCACCTTAACAGGCGCATGCATGATGGCATTAGGCGGTGTTAACTCTGGTGTATTTACGGAAGATGACGCTCTGGCTCAAGAGATTCTTGATGCGGGCCAAAGTAGTTGTGACCCAGCTTGGCGCCTTCCTCTTCAAGATGAATATCAAGAGCTATTGGACAGTAACTTTGCCGATATCGCCAACATTGGTGGGCGTTTGGCTGGGGCCACCACAGCCGCTTGCTTTTTATCTCGTTTCACAAAAGACCAAACATGGGCTCACCTAGACATTGCCGGAACCGCTTGGAACAGCGGCGGTAAAAATAAAGGCTCTAGCGGTCGCCCAGTGCCTTTATTAGTGAATTATCTAGCCAATAAACTTGGCTAAGTGATTCACAGTACAAAAAAGGGATATTCATATGAATATCCCTTATTTGTTTATGGACGAAAAAAATCAAATCTACCTATTCCGATTTATTTAACGCTTCTAATTTATAATAAATCCCCGTTGCCACCGAATTAGCATAATCTTCAATATTGTCGTAATTCATTTCCTTGGCATATGACGCAAGCGCTTTAACCATGCCATTTAGTGTCGCCACATCTTCGTGAGTGCGACCACACCCATTACAATGAGTCCCCTCTTTTGTACAACCACCATTACATGGACGATATTTCATATTCTCACCTCTCAATTTTAAAGACCATCTTAATTGCACAGGTGATACGAATATTGATAAGCATCAAAAAGAAATGAGATTAATCTGACATGCCCCTAATGTGATCTTGGCTCAACCTTAGGTTTTGGCTGGGTCTCTATAATGATAATGGTGCCCGAAGGGTGTTTTCTACTTTCACCATCCCCTTTAGGGATAGGGACACCCATTTTGGCGCTGCATGCGCTTAGACTCACAATAGACAGCAGGGCAATCAAGCTTATTACGCCCTTCATAAAATCTCCTGAAGTTTTTTCACAAATACTTGTCCAATTTTTTTGTAGCCATGTGTATTTAAATGAATAAAATCCGCCCAATACTTTGCATCCTGAACTTCATTACGAATATCAAGATAATGAAATCCTGTTAGTGGTTGACCCGTTTCTGCTTTGTATAGTTCAGGTAAACGCTGCATTTCTAAGTACAGGGTATCCAGCATTAACTTTATAAACTTAGCTCTTTCAGGATGAACGCCTATTTTGTCTTCATTTTTAGGGTTATTTGGCCAGCCCTTTTCATCAAACGTTTCATGTAAATTTGAATCATTTTGAATGGTGTAATCCCCTAAATTTTTTACATTAATGCCAATGGATTTTAATGCGCCCTTAATCCAGCCTAAATGCACAAACTTAAGTAATTTTTCGATGAGCCAACCCACGTCTTTCAAATCAAATTCAGTAGTGGTCCCACGATACACTTGCACCGCATATGCATAGCTATGACAAAGCACTTTAGCGTTAGGAGAATACTGATCTCGATAAAGAATAGCTTGAAGGTAATATTGCACCACTTCTATGGCGGCAGCTTGAATCACATCAGCATCATAAGACTGATCACAATTGCCATTAAATTCTTGAATACCACCGTGGCGCACGGCATTCACCATATCATTACCACCTGCACTTAGCAGGATGCAGTCTAGGTGTCTTTGGATGGTTCTATTTTGGAGTGCGGTATATAAGGTTTGAGATGGAAATTTATCTTCCCAAACCCCATTACTTTTATCAGGCTGTTTAGCCGCCAATTCTTGCGCGTGATCGCCACTGCGTTCAATTCGTAAAAAGATGCCATCAAGTTTATTATCTCGACTGACGTAATCAATCACATTGGTTTTACTGTCCATGCCAAAGTTTTGCAAGCCTATGGTGTACTTCAGCAATACGCCCAAAACATCCGTTAAACTTTTAACGGGATAATCAAACCAAGAGTCACCCTCACTGATCACAATCGGTTTGTGTTTTACGCCTGGCCACCATGACGGTAAGTACTTAAGCTGCCACTTATTCCGTGCCACAAGCTTTTCATATTTTTTAATATTTCTGGCGTAATCTATATCAGCTGATGCCATGTTAAAACATCCTTATTGACTCATCTGATCGTACGCTAACACGATCCCCTGAAACTGCAAACAAGAATCAAATTGCATGGACATATAGCAGACAAAAAAATCGAGATATGCTCGCTATATAAACGATCAATCACTCCCTTTAACTTCAGGGGGGACATGGGTTTCTAACCTATGTTGCATGTCAGATACCACTTCTTCATAATAGTCATGACCAAACTCAAACGGCAGTGACTTCTTATATGCACTGATATCCATTATCTCTAGATTGGCCCGAATAGTTTTAAATATACCCGGTAATTTGTCTCCAGGGGCCTGTATATGATGAAGCCCCCCACTATAAACAAAAAGCACTTTACCCGTTTGCTTTTTCTTTAAAATATCGGCAACACCACCACGAACCGTCATCGCATTACCATGCTTATCCAAACCACCGCGGCGCTTCATTCGACCTTCAGGCAGAATGGCTACCAAGGTTTCTTCGTCTACGAGATCCATAAAGTTTTTCCACGATTCATCCCGGTTACGACTAATGGGGACGAGCCCAGGAAATAAACCATGGTAGATTTTCCCAACGATAGGACGGTCATTTAGAGTTATGTCTGCTCCAGGCGCCAACAGGTCGCCACTTAAGCGCCAAAGGATACGTAGCGGCACCCCACCTACAAATATTGGCTCCCATAAACTGGTATGATTTAAAAAAACCAACAAGCGAACATCACTAAATTGATCAAAATTTTGATCGCTTAGCCAACGATATTCAAAGCGGTACAAGGGGTAGCAAATAAGCTTGACCAAGCACAAAAAGAAAAAACGGATTAAACGTACCATAAAAATTCTGCTGTTATCGTTTAAGAATGCGGGGCTTTATACTCATAGTCACCCCTTGTGTCCATGTGAAATTTAGCTCAATTCACTAAAAGTCAGCTTTGCTGTGAAGTATCTGCATTAACAGCGCCCTAGCCTTAAGCTTAAGGGCTACGTATAATCCTTTCCCAACTTGTTTTAGACCTTTTAATTATGACATCTATCGACTTTTACATTCTGGGCGCCACCAAACAGCTAGACCGCTTAGATTTTGTCTGTCGTTTAGTGGAAAAGGTTTACAGTGAAGGACGCAATGTCTACTTGCACACAGAAAATGAAAAACAAGCGATTTGGTTAGATGACCATCTATGGAAATTCAAACCTGAAAGCTTTATTCCTCACAACCTTGTGGGCAATACCGAGCAACCAGACGCTCAAATTCAAATCGGCTGGCAAGACCACCCCGCACACCATAGTGACGTACTGGTTAATCTTAGCGGCCCAATCCCAACATTTTTCAGTCGTTTTGACCGTGTATTAGAAGTGGTGATTCAAGATGAAGCCGTTCTCGAGCAAACTCGTCAGCATTATAAGTTTTACAAAGACAGGGGATATGAAGTGACGCACAGAGACTTAAGAGGCTAAACCGTCAATCAGTGTTTTCACCTTTAAACATAAGTCCGCTTACAGTGACTTGGCAATTTCCCCTAAACTGTTGGTAATGGCTTTCATTTGCGCATCCAACTGTAACCCCCCTTCCATATGTTCTAACGCTTCATGTAATTTATTAGAGATAATAGTGGAAATTTTTTCTTCTTGCTCATCTGTTAGACCCATCTCAAAGTACTGACTTTCAACTTCAGACATCAAGTCATCCATGATTTTAATGCTGCTCTCTTTGTGCTCTTTTTGATAAAGTTCAAACTCCTGAAGCGCGCCTTGAGAATCTTTTAATGCTTTAGCCACCATGGAAGAACGCTTATTATTTAAGCTTTGTTCCTGCTCAATTTTTAAATTTAAGTTATGCGCATCTTCAGCCAGTAACATCAAATTGTCTTTTAGCTCTCCAAAAGATACCTCATCGTCCACCGGCATGTTTTTAATCAGAATGGAAGCCGACTCAAAACTGATGATGAGTCTTGCACCTTTTTGTAAAATTCGTTCCTCCATATTATTGGAACGAGTTAACAATTCATTTTCCAATGGGTTGATGGCCTCTTGCGTAGACCCTGATACCGTTTCATCCCCTCTGATTTGCACACTGCCCTCTAATGCAAACGCTTTTAATGCTTGTATCATTTCAACCACTAACTCATCATGACTTGATAACTTTAACCCCGCACGTAAAAAGCTAAACAACGTACT
>CAJXIT010000090.1 GCA_913054055.1 uncultured Thalassolituus sp. | reverse complement strand
CGACGGTTAAAAGTGGGTGGTGGCACAAGAGGCCTCAAGTCCACCACCCTCTGCGAACCATTGAAGGTAATAAAAATTACCTTCAATGAATTACCCCGAAGGGCAATGGGGTTGAAAGGAATTAACCTTTTCTTACATTTTGGTCATTTTTCAAACGTACAATTTGGTAGTTACGTCTGAAGTATTTAACTGGCACACTCCAAACGTGCACTAAGCGGCTGAACGGGAATACAACAAACAATGTCATGCCTAAGAATACGTGTAGCTTGAAGATCCAGTGTACGCTAGCAATCGCTGCTGCCGCATCGGCACCTTGGAAAGTCACCATGTTTTGTGCCCAGCTCATTAGAAGCAGCATTTCTTTGCCGTCTAAGTGACCCGTGCTCACAACAATACTGGCTAAGCCAAGGATTAGCTGAGCGTAGATAAGCAATAAAATGGCGTTATCCATGGCTGAGCTAGACGCTTTCACTCGTTCGTTAGTGAAACGACGGTAGATCAGAATGGTTAGACCATAAAAACAGATCAAGCCGAAGAACCCACCCATGGCCATGGCGAAGACTTGCTTCATTGGCGCAGTAATGTGTAAAACGTCCCATACTTGGTGAGGTGTTAGAAGGCCAACAAAGTGGCCGGCTAATACCGCAATAATGCCTACGTGGAAAGGCATGCTGCCTTTGCGTAGCAGTTTGCTTTCAAGCATTTGACTTGATCCAGTTTTCCAGCTGTATTGATCACGGTCGTAGCGAACTAAGCTGCCGATGACAAATATGGCCAGTGCGATGTAAGGATAAATTCCAAACAATAAGTCATTAATGAATTCCATAGTTGGCTCCTATCCTCTTGCTTCAGTTGATGGTGCAGCAGTTTGTGACGGAGGCATAATGTTCACCGTCATTTCATCCACACGAGATTGCTTTTGCGTTGGTTTATTATTGATAAGATCACTTGGGCAGCTAGTGGCGCTTGGATTAGCACCACCTTCTGTTGCGTTACCACCAAAGGTGATGGCTTCGTCTTCCCATACTTTATCAATGGCTTCGTTTGTGTAATCGGCTTCTTCTTTTGCAACGGCTTCGCGAATTTCTGTCATATCAACAGTGGCTTGGCTCATCTCTAATAAAGCGTTAAACAAGCTTGCGTAACCACTGTCACGTTCTTCAAGGCGTGTTGCGAGTACGGCAAGGATGTGACTCACATCCATTAGCCATGCTTGGGCATTTTCACGGTCTTGAGTGGATAAAAATTCTAGAAATAACGGAATGTAATCCGGTAGTTCATTTTTATCTAACGCGAGGCCAGCGGTTTTATATTGCTCCATTAGATCAACCATAGCTTGACCCCGGTCACGGCTTTCGCCATGTACGTGTTCAAACAACAACAGTGATAAGTTACGACCGCGTTCAAATAACGCATCGTAATCGCTTTGCCAATCTAGAATATCTAACTTACATTGTGCTTCTAAAAAGCCGCACATGGCCTGTTTGCTTTCATCGGTTAAGATTTGATCCGACACAATAATGTTTTTTAATTCATCTTTGTGCTGAATTACCCCCTCCTGGGGGTAGTCCATTAGTGCGGAGATGACTTTAAATACTTGCATAATAATCTCCGTTTACTGGTCAGATTCGAAGGTTGCAGGCTTCACAACTTTGTTAGTTTGTTTTTTACCACCAAACAGGTTCACATCACTGTGACCGGTTGAGCAGCCATTACCAAAGCTGAAACCACAACCGCTTTTTGCATCATGGGCTTCACCAAAGGTTTCTTCGGCGTAAGCTTTATGACTTGAAGGCACAACAAAGCGGTCTTCGTAGTTAGCCAGTGCCATGTAGCGATACATTTCTTCAACTTGCTTCTGTGTAATGCCGGCTTGTTTTAGAACTTCTAGATCTTCAACTTGGTCAACATTTTCAGAACGCTTGTATGCACGCATGGCGATCATGCGCTCTAGTGCGCGAATAACAGGCGCTTCGTCACCTGCTGTTAACAAGTTAGCCAAGTACTTAAGCGGAATACGCAAAGACTTAAGGTCTGGGATTTCACCGTTCATGCCAACACTGCCTGATTCAACTGCATTTTGAATTGGGCTCAATGGTGGGATATACCAAACCATTGGAAGTGTGCGGTATTCTGGATGAAGTGGTAGCGCCACTTTCCAGTCCATTGCCATTTTATAAACCGGTGATGCTTGTGCCGCATCAATCCAGCTTTGCGGAATGCCTTCTTTACGCGCTTCTGCAATGACGTCTGGATCGTTAGGATCTAAGAACATGTTGCATTGTGCTTCGTACAGATCTTTTTCGTTCGGTGTTTTAGCCACTTCCTGAATTTTATCTGCATCGTAAAGTAGTACACCTAAGTAACGGATACGGCCTACGCATGTTTCAGAACACACTGTTGGTTGTCCCGCTTCAATACGTGGGTAGCAGAATAAACATTTCTCTGACTTACCAGTTTTCCAGTTGTAGTAGATCTTTTTGTATGGGCAAGCGGATACACACATTCTCCAACCACGACATTTGTCTTGGTCAATCAGTACGATGCCGTCTTCTTCACGTTTGTAGATCGCGCCACTTGGGCAAGATGCTGCACATGCAGGGTTTAGGCAATGCTCACATAATCGTGGCAAGTACATCATGAATGTATTTTCGAATTGACCTAACATGTCTGTTTGCATGTTGTCGAAGTTTTTATCCGCTTTACGTTTCTTAAACTCGGTGCCAAGAATTTCTTCCCAGTTTGGACCCCAATCAATTTTTTCCATGCGCTGACCAGAGATCAGTGAGCGTGGGCGAGCAACTGGCTGGTGTTTACTTTCACCGGCTGTGTGCAGGTGTTGGTAATCAAAATCAAATGGCTCGTAGTAGTCATCAATTTCAGGCAGATCTGGGTTAGCAAAAATATTGGCTAAAATGCGGTGTTTACCACCGATCTTAGGCTGCAGTTTTCCGTTTTTAACTTCCCAGCCACCTTTCCATTTTTCTTGGTTTTCCCATTCTTTCGGGAAACCAATGCCCGGTTTGGTTTCAACGTTGTTGAACCATGCGTATTCAACCCCTTCACGGGATGTCCATACATTTTTACAAGTGATTGAACAGGTGTGACAACCGATACATTTATCAAGGTTGAGGACCATGCCAATTTGTGCACGTAATTTCATATTACTTCTCCTCTGCCTTATGCTCTTCGCCGTCTAACCAATCCACTTTGTCCATCTTACGCACCACTACGAATTCATCGCGGTTACAACCTACTGTTCCGTAGTAGTTAAAGCCGTAAGACTGTTGAGCGTAACCACCGATCATGTGAGTCGGTTTCATGACAGCACGGGTGACTGAGTTATGAATACCACCACGAGTTTGTGTGGTTTCGGCACCCGGCACGTTCACAATACGTTCTTGTGCGTGGTACATCATGCTCATGCCTTCTGGTACACGTTGTGAAACAACGGCACGGGCGGCTACGGCACCGTTCACGTTAAAGATTTCGATCCAATCGTTATCTTCAATGCCGGCTTTTTCAGCGTCGATTTCACTCATCCAAACAATTGGGCCACCACGAGAAAGGGTCAGCATCAATAGATTGTCAGAGTAAGTTGAGTGAATGCCCCATTTTTGGTGAGGAGTGATCCAGTTCAATACGATTTCTTTATTACCGTTAGACTTTTTGTTCATGATTGGCTGAACCGTTTTCAGGTTAATCGGTGGCTTGTACGACACATGGTTTTCACCAAAGTCACGCATCCACTCGTGATCCATGTAGAACTGTTGACGACCGGTTAGGGTTCTCCAAGGAATATCCTCGTGTACGTTGGTGTACCCGGCATTGTATGAAACGTGTTCGTCTTCAAGGCCAGACCAAGTTGGAGAAGAAATAATCTTACGCGGTTGCGCTTGAATATCGCGGAAGCGAATTTTTTCTTCTTGCTTAGGTTTGGCCAAGTGAGTGTGATCTTTACCGGTGAATTCACCTAATGCTTCCCATGCTTTCACCGCAACGTTACCGTTGGTTTCTGGTGCAAGAGTCAGAACCACTTCAGCGGCATCAATGGCGCTTTCAATGTTTGGACGACCTTTTGCAGGGCCATCTAATTTTTTGTAGTTCAGCTCACCCAATAGGGCGATTTCATCATCTGTATTCCAGTTGATGCCTTTACCACCGTTACCTTGCTTGTCCATTAATGGGCCAAGCGAAGTAAAGCGCTCATAAGTATCTGGGTAGTGACGTTCCACTTCAATTAAAGCCGGTGCAGTACGACCAGGAATCAAATCACATTCGCCTTTCCACCAAGATTTCACTTCACCTAATGGCATGGCCAATTCAGCTGGAGTGTCGTGCAAGGTTGGTAGGGTGACTAAATCTTTTTCAACACCTAGGTGGCCTTCACAGGCAGTGGAGAACTGCTTAGCAATGCCTTTAAAGATGTCCCAGTCAGAACGTGCTTCCCATGCTGGATCCGCCGCCTTAGAAAGTGGGTGGATGAATGGGTGCATGTCAGACGTATTCATGTCGTCTTTTTCGTACCATGTGGCTGTTGGCAGAACGATGTCTGAGTACAAACACGTGGTAGACATACGGAAGTCTAATGTCACAAGTAAATCTAACTTTCCTTCAGATGGGGCGTCATGCCATTTCACATCTTCGGGTTTGGTTTCATTATTTTCCCCAAGGTCTTTATTCATTAAGCCGTGTTTGGTGCCTAATAAATGGCGCAGCATGTATTCGTGACCTTTACCTGATGAACCTAATAGATTCGAGCGCCAGATAAACATGTTACGAGGGAAGTTAATTGGATTGTCAGGGTCCTGATTTGCAAACTCTAGTTCACCAGACTTCAATTGCTCAACGGCGTAGTCTTTAGCCGACATGCCTTTTGCTGCGGCATCTTTTGTTAGCTGAAGAGGGTTGATTGCTAACTGAGGCGCTGACGGTAACCAGCCCATGCGTTCTGCGCGGCTGTTAAAGTCGATAATTGAACCAGACCATTTTTCTTTGTTTGCCAGTGGCGAAATCACTTCCTGCATAGACAGTTTTTCGTAACGCCATTGGTTTGCATGGTTGTAGAAGAAAGACGTACCGTTCATGTGACGTGGTGGCTTCTGCCAATCCAAGCCAAATGCCAGTGGTTGCCAACCGGTTTGAGGGCGCAGTTTTTCTTGACCCACATAGTGAGCCCAACCACCACCTGATTGACCGATACAACCACACATCATCAACATGTTGATGACGCCGCGGTAGTTCATGTCCATGTGATACCAGTGGTTCATTGCCGCACCGATAATAATCATGGAACGACCGCGGGTTTTATCGGCAGTGCTGGCAAATTCACGGGCTACCTTAATCACTAGCTTAGGATCAACACCGGTTACCCGTTGCTGCCATGCTGGTGTGTAAGGCACGTCGTCTTCGTACGAAGAGGCCACGTTTTCGCCGCCGTAGCCTGCATCGACACCGTAGTTAGCAACGGTTAAGTCAAATACCGTTGTTACCAGGGCTTCTTCACCGTTTGCCAGTTTAATACGCTTCGCTGGAAGGTTGCGTTGCAATACTTCATCGTGCTCAGTGTGGTCGTAGTATTTGTGCTCGTGCTCGTTCTGAGCCGTTGCAAAATAAGGGAAGCCAACGGATACGATTTCATCGTGCCCTTCTTTTAAGCTTACTTTTAATTTAACGTCGGCGCCGGTTTTACCATCCAGTTGCATGGTGTTCCATTTGCCTTTTTCGCCCCAGCGGTAACCGATGGATCCATTTGGAGAAACTAATTCACCGTTTGTTTCATTAACCGCAATGGTTTTCCACTCAGGGTTGTTGTCTTCACCTAGATTGGCCGCTAAATCAGACGCACGTAAGAAACGACCTTGGACATATTTTATAACTCCGTCGTTATCACCGTCTTCATTCAGGATAACCAGATTCGGGAAATCGGTTTTTTCACGAACGTATTCGCTGAAGTATTCACTTTGTTTGTCTACGTGGAATTCTTTAAGAATCACGTGACCAAATGCCATGGCCAATGCCGCATCGGTACCCTGTTTCGGGGCTAACCAATCATCGGCAAACTTGGATGCTTCAGAGTAATCCGATGTAACAACACAGGCTTTAGTACCTTTATAACGCGCTTCAGTTAAGAAGTGAGCATCTGGGGTACGGGTTTGCGGCACGTTAGAACCCCAAACAATGATGTAGTTAGAGTTATACCAGTCAGCGGATTCCGGTACGTCAGTTTGCTCACCCCAGATTTGAGGAGACGCAGGTGGTAAATCACAGTACCAATCGTAGAAGCTTAAGCAGTGACCGCCAATCAAAGATAGATAACGAGCACCCGCGGCGTAAGACACCATAGACATGGCAGGAATTGGCGAGAAGCCAATGATGCGGTCAGGACCAAAGGTTTTGGCGGTATAAACGTTGGCAGCTGCAATGATTTCGTTTACTTCAGTCCAGTCGGCGCGAACAAAGCCACCCATGCCACGACTTTCTTTATAAGATTTTGCTTTCGCGGGGTCGCTTACAATAGAGCCCCAAGCATCAACAGGGTCTTTGTGCTGAAGTTTAGCGGCACGATACAGTTTAATTAATGACTTACGTACTTTTGGATACTTAAGACGGTTAGCGCTGTAAACATACCAAGAATAACTGGCACCACGTGGGCAACCACGAGGTTCGTGGTTGGGTAGATCTGGACGAGTACGAGGGTAATCGGTTTGCTGGGTTTCCCAAGTAATCAGGCCGTCTTTAACATAAACCTTCCAGCTACAAGAACCCGTACAGTTTACCCCATGGGTGGAACGTACGATCTTGTCATGCTGCCAGCGTTTACGGTATCCGTCTTCCCATTGACGATCTTCATTTGTGGTGGTGCCATGACCATCCGCAAATTCGCCTTGCTTCCGTTTAAAAAACTGAAGCCGGTCGAGGAATTGACTCATAGACTCTCTCCTTAATCTTTTGCTCTTTTTTGATGGGCAAAATGAAATGTAAATTGATGTTCGCGTAGGACTATAAGGGGCAGAAGGGCTGTACTCTGTTGACGTAAATCAAGGAAATGATTCGACCACTGCGTTAGGGAGAGGGCTGCTACCTACAAGGAGGTAGAGGGGGTAATACCTAAAATCTGAACTTCTATGCACATGAGGTTAGCAAAAAGAGTAAACTGACTTTACTGATAATTGTTTTGATTTATTGATATGTTTGTGAAAGTTAAAAATTCGATTGTTTTTCGTGTGGGAGCATTGCTTACGGCCATGACAGCCATGGCCATTGTGAGCATGTTTTCATCGTTTATTATTTCTGAAATGGCCGACAGTGACGCAGCGGCAATCAATGTTTCAGGCTCACTCCGTAAACAAAGTTATCAAATGCTATCAGAACTTTTGGCGCAGCAAGACGACTCGGATTTTCATGCTATTGATAGTCAGAAGTTAACGGAATTTGAAAGTATTCTAACCAATCGAGTATTGGTACATAACTTTGAAAAGAACAGTGAAAGCAGCCTTACCTTGTCATACAAAGATGTGGCAAAAGAGTGGCAATATTCAGTGAGTCCACTTTTAAAAAATTATCGACCAAGTAAAAATAATGAACTGCACTTAATTACAACCATCAGTGATTTTGTAGATCAAATAGATCAATTGGTATTTGAGTATCAGCGAGAAGCAGAAGCCAAAATTGAATGGCTGCGTATTATTCAGGTGGTGGCTTTATTCGCTACCTTATTACTAGTATATGTGGCAATGACAAATATTTATGTGCATGTGGAGCAACCATTGAAGCAGTTGACAGAAATGGCTTTGAAAATGAAACATGGAGAATTAGGTGGCCGAATAGAAATTGAGAGCCGCGACGAGTTAGGTGTGCTGGCAGGGGCGTTCAACTCTATGAGCGAAGCGTTGAGTGAGATGTATGATGACTTGGAGAAAAAAGTAGAAGATAAAACTCAAGAATTAAAACGATCAAATGATTCATTAAAGTTTTTGTTTGAAACGGCGCGAAAAATTAATGAGTTAGAAGATGATTTTGACTTCCAGCCGGTTTTGGATGAAGTTTCAAAGTTGACTGAGCTTAAGGATTTGGATTTATGCTTAAGTACCCCGGAATCAATTAAACCGTATATTCATATGCTTACAGTGAATGAAGAGCCGAGAAATAGTTGTGACGGTACTCATTGTGAAGCATGTGTGGCAGATAGTTGTTTTGTTACAACAAGCGATTTGGGTTATCAGGTTAAATTTCCTTTGGTTCAAGATGATCAAAATTACGGTGTGCTGGTTGTGCGAGTTCCATTTTCAGCATCAGTTGATAGTTGGCAGCATCAGTTGTTGCAGTCGGTAGCCGATCAGATTGCAGTGGCATTAAGCTTACGTAATCAAACCAACCAAGACCGCCGAGTCAGTTTATTGAATGAAAGGACCATTATTGCTCGAGAATTACATGATTCTTTAGCTCAGTCACTTTCGTATTTAAAAATTCAAGTGACACGATTACAAAAGTCTTATGATAAAGGTAGCGAAGGAGAAATATTTCAAGAGCTAATTGATGAAATTCGTGAAGGCCTTGCATCGGCATATCGTCAATTACGAGAACTTTTATCTACATTTAGATTAAAGATTGATGGCGATGGTTTAAAGGGTGCGTTAACGGATGCCGTGAATCAATTGGCAGAGCGAAGCGATATGAAAATAGAACTGAACTATGATATTGATGCTATTCCTCTTGCTCCTAGTGAAGAGATTCATCTATTGCAGGTGGCAAAAGAATCATTACAAAATGCTATTCACCATTCTAAGGGTACAAAGGCTACTTTAGATATATCTGAAAATGGAAAAAGTATAAAAATGAAAGTATGTGATGACGGCGTAGGAATTCCTGATGATCCGGAAAAGATGAACCACTATGGATTGGCTATAATGAAAGAAAGGAGTAGGCACTTAAATGGTGCGCTAAAGTTATATCGACAAGAACTTGGCGGGACTTGTGTTGAAATGGAATTCAGTCCGCAAGAATTTTCGTAATTTATCATCGAAAGAAATATTGTAATTATAAATCCTTTATTAAACGTAAAAAAACTTGATAGGGGTCAGATTTACTGCATTATTAATTGGTAAAATAATGCTGAATCTAAAAGAAAAAATTGCATCAAAAGGGGGCAATTTAAATGACAACTCCACTAAGCCAGTTAAAAGCAAAAGACATTATGACACCGGATGTGTTCATGGCATATGAAGGCTGGTCGATTAAGCGTTTATCAACATTTTTCATCAATAATAAAATATCAGGAGCTCCTGTTATTGCAAGCGATCACTCATTAGTGGGTGTAGTAACCGCTACAGATATGATTAATTTTGAAGGTAAGACGGATAAAGAAAAATCTAAAATGGTTGCAGAGGTGTATGCTGAATTTGTTGGTACAAGTTACGATGAAGCGACGGTAAATCAATTTGCTGAACGAGCTGACGAACGCTGTACAGTGAATAAAGTAATGACTCAGAATGTGATTCAGGTGGATGAAGAAACGGTGGTATCAGAAGTGGCTGATAAAATGTTAGAGGATGGTATTCGTAGAATTTTTGTAACAAAAAATGGCATTATGTCGGGTGTGATTTCAACCAATAATATTTTGAAGGTGGTCAGTCAAATTCAGTGATTTATCATAGATAAATGATTAAAACGAAAGCCAGCTTATGCTGGTTTTTTTGTGCCTGATCCTTTGATATCGACATTTACAGGCAGCAGCTCTTAAGCTAAACCTAAAGTAGGTTAATAATGAACAGGGTTAAGCCGTGCGGATTCTTTCGATCTTATTGTTTTTTATCACTTTTTCTTCTGTCACATATGCTGAAACTACGTTTAAAGGGTATTTACGAACTGGGATTGGCTTATCAAGTGATGGCGGTGACCAAGTGTGCTTTAAATTGCCTGGCGCATCGGGTAAATATCGATTAGGAAATGAATGTGAAAACTATGCAGAATTAGGTTTGGATCATGATTTACAGCTTGGAGAAGACGATGCGTTTAGCCCCAAGTTGAAATATCATGGCATGCTAGCTTTTGTAGCAGATGGAGATGAAGATGCAGAACAATATGCGCCCGCGTTTAGGAATAACTATGTTTCTGTATCAAAACTTATATCGACTAAAACAAGTATGGCAATGTGGGTAGGTAAACGTTTTTATGGAAGAAATGATATTCATATAAACGATTATTTTTATTGGGATACCACTGGTCCCGGAATGGGAATAGAAAATTATGATTTAGGCTTTTCTAAGTTCAGTTATGGCTTTCTTGAAAATAATGACGCTGAAGGCGATAGTTCGCTGACACATGACATACGTTTCAGTGATATCGAGTTGGGTGATGGCACATTAACCTTAGGTTTAGCCCTAGGGCAGGTCAGTAACCGTGATGAAACTGTGGGTGAAAATACTGAGGGCTGGTCTGTTAATCTATTGCATAAGAAGAATATTTTTGGTGGCGATAATACCTTATCGGTTCAATATGGTTCTGGAGGTTTATCGGATCCGGGTAAGCGCAATAACCCTAAAGCAAACAGTGATGATACTAGCATGAGAATCACCAATCAGATCGTATTTAATGCACTGTCAGACTGGTCGTCGATGTGGGTGTTTATTTATGAGGATTCAGAAGTCAATAACGCATCAACCACCTGGCTTTCGTTAGGAACTAGGCCTCAGTATCATGTTACAGATCGTACTAGCGTCGCAATAGAATATGGGTTTGATCAAGTTAAGCCAGAAAGCGAAACTGCTAGAGAATTACATAAGTTAACGTTAGCCGCTCAATATGCAGTGAGTCGAGATTTTTGGTCTAGGCTTGTTTTCCAATTTTTTGTGACCATGGCTTCTTGGAATAGTGCTGCTGATTTCGCAGGGGTTGATGTTGATAATGTGTTTAGTGGTCAATCGGGTCTAACATTTGGTGGGCAAGTGGAAACTTGGTGGTAATCTAATCTCAATAAGGTATGACAGAAAATTCTAGTTGTTATCAGTGGTAAACTAAATATGTGTTGAGTAGTCGTTTGTTAATCTAATGATTAGATTGACTTGGATAGGATGATTCAATA
>CAJXIT010000089.1 GCA_913054055.1 uncultured Thalassolituus sp. | reverse complement strand
AACCTGCTGCTAAAAAAGCAGCTCCAAAAAAAGCCGCTGCTAAAAAGCCAGCTGCTAAAAAAGCACCTGCTAAGAAAGTAGCTGCAAAAAACGTTGCGAGCCCAGTAGCTCAAATTGAAAAAGACATCGCTAAGCTAGCGGCTCAACTTGTTAAAGTTCGTGGCCAGCAAGAAGCGGCTGCATCTAAAGACGCTGCTAAAGCGACTGCTGCTGTCACTAAAGCTGACGCTGCTGCTAACAAAGCGAAAGAAGCGGCTGCTAAAGTAGCTGCAAAAGTTAAAGCTAAGAAAACCCCTGCTGCTGTTAAGCAACTAGCAGCGGCTAAAGCGAAAGCGGCTACGGCTAAAGCAGCTGTTGCAGCCGCTAAAGCAGTAGCTAAAGAAGCGACTGCAGCACTTAACACTGTTAAAGCTGACAACAAAAAAGCTTCTCAATTAGAAGCGGCTCGTAATGCTGCTGAAAAAGCGGTTGCTAAGAAGCTAGCGGCTGCTGAGAAAGCGGCTGCTAAGAAAGCGGCAATTGCTGCTAAAGCGGCTGCCAAGAAAGAAGCGGCTGCTGCTAAGAAGGCTGCTGCTAAAGCGAAAGCAAAAGCAAAAGCTGACGCTGCTAAAGCAAAAGCGAAAGTAAAAGCTGACGCTGCAAAGGCAAAAGCGAAAGCGAAAGCGGCTGCTGAAAAAGCAAAAGCGAAAGCAAAAGCAAAAAAAGAAGCTGAAAAAGCTAAGAAAGCCGCTGCTAAAGCAAAAAAAGCAGCTGCTAAAGCAGCAAAAAAGCCTGCTAAAAAAGTAGAAGCTAAGCCAGCCGCTCCAGCCGCTGTTGCACCTAGCGCTTTCAACGAAGAGAAGTAATTTCGTTGATTTAACGGCTTATCTTTAAGCCGTTAAGCTTCTGGCTGTAAATATTCAATCAATGTTTGCAGCCAGTTTCCTTCCTGTATAAATGCTTTATCTCTATTAATCTGCTTCAGATACCCTAAAACTCCATTTTTTATGAGTTGGGCAAAGTCTAATTGCGAGACGGGCATTCGCTCTGTTAATGCATAAAGACGGTTTTGTTCAATATTCTCTGCATAAAGCTCAAGGGCTTTTATGGCGTTATAAAACTCAGGGTTATTAAAACGCTTTGTTCTTATTCTTAAATAGCGAATCTTAGTGATTGTTTCTTGCTGAAATCTTATGACCTGTGGATGAAATGGTTCAACGTCAATGAAAGCTTGCTGTTGGTGAGCCAGCCAGCCAATGAATAGCAACACATTAATATCCAGGGCATATCGGTTTTGTGCCTCAAGCAGAAATTCATCGCATTGATCTTGCTGATAGACGCTTAATGAGTAATCCCAAAATGGGTTCTCTCGCAGAATTGTGGCATTATGCGCACCCTGTGTCACATCGACCCCTTTTGTTTTGTGAATAGCGAATTTCTTCATGATACGTCTGCAACACGTTAATTTACACCTAGGCTCTAAAATCATTTTGCAAGATGCAGAGCTAACTGTGCATGACGGCCACAAACTTGCGGTAGTGGGCGCCAATGGTGCGGGCAAGTCTACCTTGTTTAAACTGATTCTAGGGGAATTGGCTTTGGATCAAGGGGAGTTGTACTTACCCAAAAACTGGCGCATGGCGCACATGGCGCAAGAAGTAGCAGCATCTAGCAAAACGGCATTGGACTATGTATTAGATGGCCATGAAGCGTTTCGCCAAATTCAAACCGATATGGCCGCAGCCGAAGCCGCACATGATGATCATAAGCTTGCCCAGTTACACGGTGAGTTTGAAATGATCAGTGGCTATGGGGTTGAACATCAAGGCATCACCATGCTGGCCGGTTTAGGATTTAAACCTGAGCAGATGCATCAACCGGTCAGTGCATTTAGTGGTGGCTGGAGAATGCGATTGAATTTGGCCAAGGCGTTAATCATGCCCAGCGATTTATTATTACTGGATGAGCCCACCAACCACCTCGACCTGGAAATGCGCCTGGCGGCCATGTGGTTAGAAACCTTTTTGCAACAATACCGCGGCACCTTATTGTTGATCAGTCACGATCGTGACTTCATTGACAGTGTGGTAGATGGCATTGTGCATTTGAATCAACAAAAAACGGATCTCTATAGCGGTAACTACGAAGACTTTGAACGTCGCCGTGCCGAGCGCTTGGCCCAGCAGCAAAGTTTGTATGTGCAGCAGCAAGAGCAAATTAAACACATAGAAAGCTTTATCACCCGTTTTAAAGCCAAGGCCAGTAAAGCCAAGCAAGCGCAAAGCCGAGTCAAAGCGTTAGAGCGCATGGAGCGCATTGCTCCAGCCCATGTGGATAGCGAATTTCAGTTTCAATTTCCTAACGCTGAAAAAGTCAGCGACCCGTTATTAACTCTGACTCAGGCCAACATTGGTTACAGTGCAGATACCATTCAGCTGAATAATGTGAAGTTAGATTTACGTCCAGGTGATCGCATTGGCTTGCTAGGGGCCAATGGCGCGGGTAAATCCACCTTGATTAAAGCCTTGGTTAAACAGTTAGAGTTATTATCCGGCGAATACTACCAAGGGGAGTTTTTATCCTTAGGTTATTTTGCCCAGCATCAAGTGGACGAGCTGGAATTAAGCTACAGTCCAATTTTGCATTTGCAAAAACTCACCCCAGGGGCCAGCGAGCAAGAGTGTCGTAACTTTTTAGGGGGCTTTGGTTTTCATGGGGACCAGTCTGTGGAGCCTTGCGATAAATTCTCAGGTGGTGAACTTGCTCGATTAGCTTTAGCCAGAATTGCGTGGTTGAAGCCGAACTTATTGATTTTAGATGAGCCTACCAACCATTTAGATTTGGATATGCGTCAGGCCTTAACCTTGGCTTTGCAAAACTTTGAGGGCGCCATCGTAGTTGTGAGTCACGATCGTCATTTATTGGTGAACACTGTTGATGAGTTTCTACTGGTGCATGATGCCAAGGTCACACCATTCGATGGGGATCTAGAAGATTACCGTGTTTTCATTAAGCAGCAAGATGCAGATGATCAGCCGGTTAATGATACCCCTGCCACAGAAAACAGCGCGGAGGCTAAAAAAGAGCGCAAACGCCGCGAAGCAGAAATGCGTAAAAAAATGAGTCCGCTTAAGAAGCAGGTTGAAAAGCTAGAAGCCAAAGTGGAAGCTCTACAAGAGCAGCAAACAGCCATTGAAGCACAATTGGCCGATACCAGTTTGTATGAAGCTGCCAACAAGGATAAGTTACAGCAGTTATTGGCTGAGCAAACTCAGGTTAAAAAATCGTTAGAAGAGAACGAAGAAACTTGGATGGAAAGCCTAGAAGAATTAGAAACACTTCAGGCCGAACTAGAATAAACAGATTCGAACGGACTTACTTGGTGAGCGAATGCTTAATAAACCTTATCTTTTTTGACTTGCTGAGTCGTGGATTGAAGACTAGGCTTATCAGCTTCAATCAGTTGCTGAACCAGTAAATCCAATGATGGCACTCTAGCCGGTCGACTTTCCCTAGCGCTGTCAGGGCGAGCTTTAATCCCACCTTTTAATAAATCACTGATACTGTGAACGGCCACATTACTGCCTTCTAGTTGAGGTAATACATGATTTAAATACTTCAACGTTGGCTTATGGGGGTGACCGATGGCAATGGCGCTACCATAACGTTTTGCAATGGCCAGCGCTTTTTTAAATTGCACATGAATGTGGTCAATATGAATTTCGTGATCTAAAAATATATCCCGATTGGCAGATGGCAGCCCCATTTTAAGCGCTGTTTTATAGGCAACGCTTTTGGCGTGAGTACGACTATCCACAAAAAATAATTGCTCTTGAGCCAACACTTCCATCACCCACTTCATGGCTTGTGGTTGTGTGGTTAATCGGCTGCCCATGTGGTTATTCACACCAGTAATAAAGGGAATGCTGGCAATTGAAAAACGCAATTTGTCTTTGAATACTTGTTCCCCTAAGTCTTCGCTGAGCGCGCCTGCGCCTAGTTTACGACCGTTCATTGTGCTCATTGGGGCATGCAGAATGACGTCTTTGCCTAGTCGCCCAGCTCGCTCTGCTAACGTTTTACTGTGTTTCCGATGAGGCATAACCGCAAAGGTGATGGCAGCTGGCAATGCAATGGCATCTAAACCTGAGCGTAAGCTGTTGCCAAGATCATCAATAATGATGGCTAGCCGAGCAGGTTGAGACTGTGCTTTGATGATGCTTTCAGTATTTAGATAAGGAACATCGGCTTGCAGATGACGTTCAGAGGAGGTGATGGACTCCCCCTCTATTGGGTATTCAAGGTTAGAGGGGGCAACATTTAATTCAGTTGCGTGGAGTATCCCGCAAAAAAATGCGCTTAGTAAAAAACTAAGCGCCTGCAGGATCGGTGGCTGTTTCATTATTTGCGGCTTTGTCATGGCTTCGATTTAAAATGTTCATGCCTTTCAAAACAGTTAACGCTTGATTGAGCTGATAGTCTTTTTGAATGCGGTCATTTTGTGAATTGTGATTGTCTGAACTTTTATTTTCTTTGCCATCGTCACTGCTTAAATGCCCTTCAAGGTCGGCTTCTTTGTAGTAGCCAGCTTCGTTCGCCTGGGTAAACTTCCCTTGGTGTACCTCAATATCTGGCGTGATGCCCTTGGCCTGAATTGAGCGACCATTGGGGGTGAAATATCTGGCCGTGGTGAGTTTTAATGCGTGCTCACCATTTAATGGTAATACAGTTTGGACTGACCCTTTACCAAAACTTTGCGTGCCCATAATGACCGCACGTTTATGGTCTTGTAGGGCCCCTGCCACAATTTCAGAAGCCGAAGCACTGCCTGCATTGATCAATACCACAACCGGCAAGTCTGGCATTAACGTATCCACAGTGGCCTGATAGCGCACATCTGCATTGGTGACGCGCCCTTGGGTGTAGACCAATAAGCCGCTATCAATAAATGCATCGCTCACTGCCACTGCGGCATCTAACACCCCACCAGGGTTGTTGCGTAAGTCCAGCACCACACCTGCTAAGGTTTGTTTACTCTCATCTAATAAAGTTTGAAGGGCTTTGTGAATATCGGCCCCTGTATTTTCTTGGAACTGGGTGATGCGAACGTAGCCAAGGTTATCTTCTAACAGCCTCTGTTTAACGCTGGTGATTTTGATTTCGGCACGATTAAGGGAGATTTCAAGTGGTTGATTTTCACCTTCGCGTAAAATGGTGAGTTCTATTTTACTGCCAGGTTGGCCGCGCATCTTATCAATGGCATTGCTCAGGCCAATGCCTTTAACAGGGGCGTCATCAATTTTAATGATGAGATCACCGGCTAAAATACCAGCTTTTTGTGCCGGGGTATCATCAATGGGGCTTACCACTTTAATAAAGCCATCTTCAATGCCCACTTCAATGCCTAAACCACCAAATTTACCACTGGTATTGTTACGCAAGTCTTCAAAGTCTTCAGACCCCAAATAAGAGGAGTGAGGATCGAGTCCACTTAACATGCCGTGAATGGCATTTTCTAACAGGGTTTTATCATCCACTGTTTCCACATAGCTGGTGCGAATGCGCTCAAATATTTCAGCAAAGGCACGCAGTTCATCAAGGGGTAGGCGCGATGGAGCCACTTTAGCTTCGCCGTTTAATACTTCTTGGGCAAACACTGGGAGGGACAGTACGGAGCACAGGGCAATGATCAGTAGACGTGACATGTGGGTCTCAGTTTGGGGACTTTATTGTAATACTATTAAGTTATAACAGATTGTTATGAAATTTGAAGTAAACAGGCGTGATTAGGAGGTTTTGCACAGGTTTAGTTTAAATTACTGGGCATATTGGATGTATTTGTAAGTTCATACAAACGATTGGGCGGTTAAGTCCTCTAAAAAAATAAACCATAATAATAGCGTGCGACTTTAGCCCCGCTTTAACCATCGCCTAGGGTTCTGAGGCTGTCCCTTGTGACGAATTTCAAAATACAATGCCGACTCTTCATAACCGCCGCTTCGACCCAGTTTTGCAATGACATCACCGGCTTCGACCCAATCACCTACGCTGCGCAATAAGGCTTGATTGCGTGCATACAAACTCATATAGCCTTGGCCATGGTCAACAATGGTAAGCAAACCAAATCCTCGTAACCAATCACTGAATACAATGCGGCCATGATGTACGGCTCTTACGCCATTACCTTCGCTTGCTGGGTATAGCCAGCCTTGCCATTTTTGCTTACCGTTGCTTTGGGTTTTACCGAACATACGCTTAGGCTTCACTTGAATGGGGTTAGGTAATTTGCCTTTTAGTTTTCTGAAGGGACGGCTTTCTTTGCTGCGTTCATAGGGTAAAAAGACTTCTTCAACCTTGCCTAATAAAGACATGAGGTTTTGACGGTCTTGTTGTAGGCGGGACAGTTTTTGGTTGCTGCCTTTGATTTTTTTATTCAGTGCCGAAGCAGTTTGCTGCTGTTGTTTCTGTTTGCTTTTGAGCTTTTTATGGGTGCTCTTTAACTCGGCTAACTTACCCTGTAAGGTTTTTTTCTTTTGCGTGACTTGTTCGGTCACGGTATCCAATTTACTTAAAGTGGAGCGGTATTGTGTAATTTGCTTTTGGTGGGCTTGATTAAAATACTGCAGGTAACTCATGTTGCGAGCTAACTGGCTAGGGTCTTGCTGATTTAATAATAATTTTAATTGTGGTTCTTGCCCCAGTTTATAGGTGGCAAGAATGATGTTTTGTAATGTGCTTTGTTGAGACGTTTTATTGAGGTTGAGCGACGCTTGTTCGCTCTTGAGCTTTTTTAGGCGAGCTCGTTCCTCCTTCAACGACTGTTTGATGCGTTCAACTTGCTTGCTCATTTTGGCCACGTCTTCATCGCTTTTGCGTAATGAAGATACCAAGTCTTTATGATCGTCTTGTGCCTTTTTTAAATAATTTTGCAATTCATTAATATCATCGCGCAATTTCTTTAAGTGCGATTCGCTGAGTTGTTTTTTATTTACACCACCCTCTGCCATAACAACAGAAGGGAGTGAAAAGGGTGCGATGATGATCGCGAGACCAAAGGTCAATAAAAGGCGTTTTATCATTATTATTGTCTGTTGATGAATTATTTAACCTGCTTACTTTTCAAGTAATACTTGGCCTGTCATTTCTTCTGGTTGGCTTTCGCCCATCATGTTTAATAAGGTTGGTGCAATATCGCATAGTGCGCCGCCTTCTTTTAACGTGACATTTTTACCTTGATTGCTCACGTGCACAAGATTAACCGGACCGGTTGTATGTTGTGTCATTGGGCCACCGTTAGGGTCTAACATTTGTTCACAGTTGCCGTGGTCAGCGGTAATCAAACATTCGCCACCCACTTTCAATATGGCATCAGTAACTCGTTTAAGGCTTTCATCTAAGGTTTCTACCGCTTTAACCGCTGCGTCAAACACACCTGTGTGGCCTACCATATCTCCGTTGGCATAATTACAGACGATTAGATCGTATTTTTGTTCTTCAATGACACGCACAAGGTTATCGGTGACTTCTGGCGCGCTCATTTCAGGTTGAAGATCGTAGGTGGCCACATCTGGGCTGTTAATTAAGATACGTTCTTCGCCATCGTATAGGTCTTCGCGGCCGCCACTGAAAAAGAAGGTCACATGGGCGTATTTTTCAGTTTCAGCAATGCGCAACTGAGTTTTGCCCAATTTAGACACGTATTCCCCTAAATCGTTAGTAATTGCAGATGGCGGGAAAGCGCAGCTGGTTTTAATGCTGGCTGCGTATTCAGTCATCATCACGAAGTCGCTAAGAGCTGGGGTTGCTGTGCGCTCAAAACCATCAAACTCTGACCCTTCAACAAATGCACGGGTGATTTCACGGGCACGGTCGGGGCGGAAGTTAGCAAAGATGATGCTGTCGCCGTCTTCTACTTTGATGGCGTCACCTAAAATGGTGTCTTTAAAAAATTCATCGTGTTCGTTGCGTTCGTATGATGCTGCAATGGCTTCACTGCCATTGGCCGCTTGGTAAGCGGCTTTACCTTGGGTGTACATATCGTAAGCCAGTTGCACACGATCCCAACGGTTGTCACGGTCCATGGCGTAGTAGCGACCCACTAGGGTTGCCAGTTTGGCGTTGTCCCCTAAGTCTAGGCCGGCCATGTGGTTTTCTAAATCGGTTACAAAAGGCTCGGCACTTTGAGGGGGGACGTCACGGCCGTCTAAGATGCCGTGCACATAAATGCGTTTGGCACCGCGCTTGGCCGCTAGATCAGCCAAAGTTTTCATGTGATCTTGATGGCTGTGTACGCCTCCAGGGGATAAAAGGCCTAAGATATGAACCGCTTTATCAGCGTCAACGGCTTTATCCACAGCCCCTGTTAACGCGCTGTTTTCAAAGAAATCCCCATCGGCGATGCTTTTATTAATACGGGTGAAGTTTTGGTAAACAATGCGACCAGCACCTAGGTTCATGTGGCCCACTTCTGAGTTGCCCATTTGACCGTCTGGTAGGCCCACGGCGTTGCCAGAGGTGGCGATCAGTTGACGAGGATATTCAGCTTTTAGTCGATCCCAAGTAGGGGTTTTGGCTACTGTGATCGCGTTATCTTGTGCGTCTTCGCGCTCGCCAAAGCCATCAAGAATAATTAAAGCAACGGGTTTGGGCTGATTCGACATAAACAGGTACAACCTAATAAAAGAAAATTCCCTCAATTTTACCCGTTTGTCCTGCTTGTGGCTATGTGGCAGTGAGGGCTTTTGTAGGGTAAGGATTTGTGGAAAGTTAGGCCATAGATGCATTCTTCCCCTTTTAGCCTTGTAAGAATGCGTTATACTGCGGCCACGAAAATGTTGGCTTAGCCAGTTAAGAATCAGCAGTAAATATGTGTAAATAGGTGCAGTAATGGAACAATTTGTAGAGTTTGCGACCAATCATTGGATGCTTGTCACGGCATTGGCAGTGGCCATTATGGCGCTGGTTTGGGATAGCGGCCAAAAAGCAGGGCCAAAAGTGAGCACTCATGAAGCCACCGCTTTGATTAACTCAAAGAATGGTTTGGTATTGGATATTCGTGAAAAGAAAGACTACAACGGTGGTCATATCGTTGATTCTGTGAATATTAGCAATGCTCAACTGGCTTCTCGTATATCCGAACTAGAAAAACACAAAAACGACCCCATCATTGTTGTATGTAAAACCGGTCAGACGGCTTCAGCAGCTAGCAAGACTTTAAAAGACAACGGTTTCGCTGATGTTTACCGCTTAAGTGGCGGCATCATGGACTGGACAAATAATAACCTTCCATTGGTTAAATCTTAATTTATAAAAAGAATAACGAGCACACAGAGAATTATCATGACTGAACAAGCGGCAGCGACAGAAGCAAAACAAGGCAACTTTGGTATCCAGCGTATTTTCCTGAAGGATACGTCTTTTGAAAGCCCTAATGCGCCACAAATTTTCCAAGGTCAGTGGAAACCTCAAATCAACATGGATTTGAACACCAAAAGCAACAAGCTTGCTGATGATGTATATGAAGTGGTTTTGACATTGACGGTTACGGCAAAAAATGAAGATCAAACGGCGTTTCTAGCCGAAGTACACCAAGCGGGAATCTTTAAAATTGAAGGTCTTGAAGGCCCTGCTTTGCATCAAGCCATTGGTGCATTCTGCCCTAACTTGTTATTCCCATATGCACGCGAAGCCATCGATAGCCTGGTGCTTAAGGGTAGCTTCCCTGCGTTGATGCTGGCGCCAGTAAACTTTGACGCAATCTATGCTCAATCAGTGCAAAAAGCACAAGAGCAAGCAGCTGCAAAACAAGCAGAGAGCGAAACGGCTCATTAATTTGAGAGAGTATTGCTAAAGAAGGCCCAGTTGAGAAATCGGCTGGGCTTTTTTAGTGAAACTTTGATGCAGCTATTTATGGCTCAATCAGTGCAAAAAGCACAAGAGCAAGTAACGGCTAAACAAGCAGAGAGCGAAACGGCTCATTAAGTTGAGTAAGTATTGCTAAAGAAGGCCCAGTTGAGAAATCGACTGGGCTTTTTTGAGTCTGCGTAATTAACTGGTGCGAACTTTTATGCCCTTTGGGTGCACCCCGTGAGCGATAAACCGCCATACACTAATTAGGCTTTTGCGCACCGTTAAAGCCTAGCTGACGCCAAGCTTCATAGATAATTACAGAAGTGGCGTTGGATAGATTCAGGCTACGGCTATCTGGCACCATGGGAATTAAAATCTTTTCTTCTTGGGATAAGGTCTTAAGCATGTCATCTGGCAGTCCGCGAGATTCTGGCCCCATGACAATGGCATCTCCAGCCTTGAATTCAACATCCGTATGCCACTGCTTTCCTTTGGTCGTAATGGCAAAGCTACGATTAGGGTTAACCTCATCCACAAAGGCTTGCCAGTTTTTATGAATTTTCATATTGGCCATTTCATGGTAATCCAAACCCGCCCGGCGTACTTTTTTCTCATCTAGGTCAAACCCTAATGGTTCGATTAAATGCAATTGAAACCCGGTGTTTGCACATAGGCGAATGATATTGCCTGTATTGGGTGGAATCTCTGGCTCGAATAACACAACGTGTAGCATAGGTGTGCTCTTGATAGTTTAAATTAAAGAGATTTTACCCGAAAGCGTAAAACTAATCAGATTATTTGTGTAATAAAGAACTATGAATGAGGCTGGTTTAGTGAAAGAAACTTAGGAAACGTAATTTCTATTTCTAGACCATGAAGCTCCCCTTGGTAGAACGGTGATGGCGTCGTTTCAGCATCTAGTGTATTGATTGAGCGACAGCTTAAGCAACCAGCTAGCTTTTGTGTGATTTGATTATAAACAACATACATGCCTAATCCACTACAGTCAGTACCGCGTTTAGTGGTAAAAAATGGGTCGGTTATATTGGCGATGTCTTGCTGAGTCATTCCATTACCTGTATCGGAAAATACAATTTTTGCATTTTGCTGTTGGTCAAGAATTTTAATGTTAATGATGCCTTTATCCATACCTTCAAAGCCATGAATTAAGCTGTTATTAAATAAATGATTAATAATCGTCGAAATGCTGCCGGCATAGGTTTTCACATAAAAATCTGATTCACAGCTGATATTAATT
>CAJXIT010000088.1 GCA_913054055.1 uncultured Thalassolituus sp. | reverse complement strand
AATTAAAAAGATAAACCCTAATTGAACCCGGTCAAATACAGCATCAAAAGAACTGTATAAACTGACCTCGCCTAAAACTTGAATCTTGTCGCCATATTGATAAGTTATATCAAATCGATGTTTAAATAATTGATATTCATTTGTTTGAATTCTTTGTTTTGTTGCTCCTTCTATATGAATATATTTATCCTGATCAATTTCCACATCTCCTATGCCTATTAGGTCTTCGGCCTTGTATCCCTTTTGAATGATGCGTACACCTTTTATCACAGGCACTTCTTGCATTGCGGTGAGTATGGTATCAATTTGCTCTCCATCAAAATCCCATAAAGCCTGTGATAAAACAGGACTGAATATTTTCTCGTAAGAGAGCAACTCATCACGAATGGAGTCTTCTGTATGCTGATATTCTTGAATAATATGCATTGCGGTCACTGCTATAGCAATTAAGCAGTAGAAAATAAAAATGGTTCGAATCAGCCGATTGGCAATAGACTGCTTAATCATAAGTGCACGACTTAGGCAGCCACATGCGCCACGTCTTTTTATTATTGTCTATCCATGCAGCCGCCGCTTGCTCATGAGACAAACCATCCACATCCACCATGGCTGACAACATGGATATCTGCTGATTTGATAAGGATATATTTTCAATGAACACGCTTTCACAGGGCCATGTTTGTTTAAACCCAGACCAAGCCGCTTTTTTTAACCACCCTCCCTTTGGGTTACCGCAATCGTGAATGAAGTCTGGGTTCACACCCCATTTAGGGTCTTTTTCACAGGCCTCTGCGTAATCTGGAAATTCTATGAACTTGCCTTCGAATCGGGATTCAACCCAGTTTGGGGTCCAATTAAATAACACAATGGGGGTGCGTTTATGATGGGCCTTTTTTAACTCAACCCACAAGTCATCTCCCTTGGATACCACCTTTACTTTAAAGTTTAAATCCAACGCTCGGATTCGGGCTTCATCCGGTTTTTCCCAAGGGCCAGCGATATACAACCCCTTGTTACTTCCATCTTTCGAAAAAATTGCTGAGCACTTTTTCAATGCCTTCCAATCCGGTAACCCAGGGCAAAATTCTTCCACGTACAATGGATACCACCATTCTTCACGAGTCGTGGCTTGGTGAGAACCTAAATCGCTTAATCGTCCTGCCTTCACCAAGCGGTTGAACTTTGCACTCATGGTGCCTTCCCACACTTCCATTTGGAGATGGGCTACCCCATGACTCAATGCACCCCATTGCTCAGACACGCTGCTTTCCACCAGTTGAACTTTTGTGCCCTGTTGCTCAAGCAGTTTGGCCACCACATGGGTCAATACAATTTGGCTGGTCCAGTTATTAACCACCATGCGAATGGTATCTGCCGATACGACAATGGAGAAAAACATACATAAAATCAAAGCACTAACTGACTTCATCGTCACAACCTTAGGTTTCTATGTCTTTAAGTGTAGGTCATGAATCCAAAGCCATATTTGTTATTATTGATCATGATTTTGGATAGTATGATCATTCCTAATTCAGCATGTGTGTGCCAGTCTAAGGGACCTTTTTTAAGAATCATGAATATGCCAGATCAGTACTTACACATGAGCGGCTCAGGCGAGCCAATTCACTTTTTCCATGCCAATGGTTTTCCAGCTGGGGTTTACACCCCCATGCTAAATACCTTGAAGCAACAATTTGATGTTTATGCATTAAATAGCCGCGCCACTCATACAGATGCTTGCGACCCTGAACATAAAAACTGGCATGTGTACGCCGATGATTTAATAGATTTTATAGAAACCCTTGGCAAACCCATCATTGCAATCGGTCATAGCATGGGCGCAAGCAGTACAGTATTAGCCGCAGTTAAAAGGCCCGATTTATTCAAAGCCTTAGTATTAATTGAACCTGCAATGGTCAGTCTACCAATATCCATGGTATTAAGAATGATGCCTAAGAAGATGGTTAATGATACAAAGCTGGTTAAAGGCACCGCCAACAAGCCAGACACTTGGTCTACAAAAGAAGAGTACGAATCCTATATTCGTAAATTTAAAGGTTATAGCCAATTTAGCGACGAAGCCTTTGATGCGTTTTTACATCACGGCATTCAAAAAACGGATGATGCTTTTAAATTGGTTTTTCATAAGAAGTGGGAAGCCTACAATTATACCAATCCACCTTATTTAATGGGTGAATTCAAAAAGTTAAATAATTTGAATATTCCAACGGTGGCCATACGTGGCAAGCCCAATATGTTTTTCTCAGGAAAACTTTGGAATAAGTGGCAAACCGTGCAAACTAAAGCAATTTTCTTAGAAAATAAGCGCTTTAGTCACTTGTATCCATTAGAGTCTCCCAGCGAATGTATGGCGTTAATCACTAAGGGACTTGAAAAGCTTAACATTCAGTAAGCCAGAAACAAAAAAAGCAGCCTTAGCTGCTTTTATGTTATTACCCATTACAAATCATCAATGGCATCTTTTACTTTATCTTTCATTTGCTCTGTTTTCTCTTCCATAAAATCTTTACCTTGATCAATTAATCCAGCATCATCGGCACTTTCATGGGCTTCTTCAATGATATCCGGATCCGATAACGGGTTATCATATAAGGCATTGCCCTTTCCGATATTCACCCCAAACCAAAGACCGATACCAAAACTGAGAATCACAGCCGTTAATAATAATTTCATGAAGATCCTTTTTAATTATTTTATTGGTTAAAGTACCACAGGTACAGATTCTTTTAGTAAAATTTCATCATCTGTAATATGACTACGGTAAGCCAATATTTCAACGCCTTTTTTCTTGGCTTCTCTTAATAATTGTCCATAAACCGTATCAATGTGATCGGCAGGTCGTACCTCTTTTATGCCTGTGTGATTCACACAAAAGAAAATCACGCCCCTGTGTCCTTCATCAACCATGGCCATAAGCTCTCTTAAATGTTTACTGGCCCGATCGCTGACGCTATCAGGAAAGAAACCTATGCCTTGAGAAAAATCACCACTAGGATCCACTACTCCGTCTATGGTGCGCTCTAATAAAGTGGTGTTTTTCACTTCCACATATATGTTTTTTTCGCCACCGCTCAACAAAATATCAATACGGCTCTTTTCATTACCATAGCGAACTTCCATCTTTAAGTTTTCATAATCTTGTACTTCTGACACCGTACCATTTTCGATGGCTTCGGCGACCAAATAGTTAGGACGAGAGGTATTAATGCAGGCCACGTGTCCCGATGGGGTTTGCGTTAACTCTAAGCTATGTGGATATTTTCGTTTTTCATTTTTACTGTCCCAATACCATGCATCACCTGCTTCCACAAAACAGTTTTTCATGGAACCCGTATTGGCACTGTGCACGGTTAATGCCTGTTCATTGCCTAAATCTAAATCCACCATAAAGCGCTTGTATCGCTTTATCCATTTGGCTTTTTGTAAGGGAAATTCAAACTTCATTTAATACTCAATTTTTTAACACTTGTCATGATTTTAAAAACGTCGCAATGCGATTCACGGCATCGCTTAACACTGGGATATCTGCAGTATAAGCAAATCGTACAAAGTGATGGCCCTGTTGATGCCCAAAGTCGATACCCGGAGTGATGGCCACACCCGTTTGCTCTAATAATTTTAAGCAAAATGCCATACTGTCATTGGATAGTGCATGCTTTAGCCCACTAATATCCGCATAAATATAAAATGCACCCTGAGGTTTTGCAGGAACCACGAAACCAAGGTTTTCTAACGCGGGCAATAAATAATTTAAACGCAAAGAAAATTGCGCCCTGCGAGTTTCTAATTCCGCAATGCAATCCGGTTCGAACAATGCCAGTGCCGCATATTGCGCTGGTGTAGAGGGCGCTAAAAATAAATTTTGCGCCAATTTATCCAAATCTTTCATGGCCCATTCAGGTGCCACTAACCAGCCTAATCGCCAACCTGTCATGGCAAAGTATTTAGAGAAACTATTAATCACAAATACATTATCCGCAAGATCCACTGCTGTTTCTGCATCACAACCATACGTTAAACCATGATAGATCTCGTCCACAATTAAACAGCCTTGCTGATCAGTCACCACCTTATGCAGAGCCTGTATCTGTTGCTTGCTCATAATCGCACCGGTAGGATTTGACGGACTGGCCACTAATGCTCCAATGGTTGCATCATTCCAATTTTCTTTTGCCAGTGTCGGCGTTAAGTGAAAATCCTGCTCTGCTTCAGTGGGAACCAAAATGCCATCCCCATTAATATTAGCCAAAAAGTGACGATTACAAGGATAGCCTGGGTCTGTTAATAAAAGGTTTTCGCCCACATCCACCAGCAAGGATGAAATCAATTGCAAAGCCCCAGACGCCCCCGGTGTGATCATTATTTGTTCAGGGCTTACCTGCTTTTTATATCGTGACAGATAAAAATCACTGATGGCTTGTCGCAACTCAGGCAGTCCAGTGGCCGCCGTATAATGGGTATTGCCCCGTTTTAATGCACCTATTCCAGCGTCTATAGCCGCTTTTGGACTGGAGAAGTCAGGTTCACCCACTTCTAAGTGAATTATGTCTCGACCTTCCGCCTGCATTTGTTTAGCCTTAGCAAGAAGGTCCATAACATGAAAAGGCGCTATACTTTTGAGCCGATTGGCCGATTTCATAGTAGCTTCCAACAAATTTTTAGTTTATTGTCCGGATTTTCAAGCAAACGTCTTCATTTTTTGATATTAAATGTAGATTAGGTAAAAATTATCTGATAGTTTTTCGCCAAATTTTAAAAATAGCCCACGAAGAAAGGGGCTAATAATGGAAACAAGACTGGTTTTACACCAGCGAACGTGAGGCAGGATTCGATGCCAACAGAAGAAAAAAACGCTTTTGCTCTATCTAACTTTACTCCTTATAAAGAGAAAAAAGGAGAAGAGTACATGGGTGGTCCAATGAAGGAGCACTTCAAAGACATCCTTAACAACTGGAAACAGGAGTTAATGGAAGAAGCAGATCGCACCAAGGTTCACATGCAAACTGATGCAGAGAACTATGCTGACCCGAATGATCGCGCCAGCCAAGAAGAAGAATTCAGCTTAGAACTTCGAACTCGTGACCGCGAACGTAAGCTAATCAAAAAGATCGAGAAAACGTTAGAGTTAATCGAAAATGATGATTATGGTTATTGCGAAGCATGCGGCATTGAAATTGGTGTTCGTCGCTTAGAAGCTCGCCCAACTGCTGATTTATGCATTGACTGTAAAACCCTTGCAGAAATCAAAGAGAAACAAATAAAAGGCTAAGCCCTGTTTATTTGATAAGGCCCTACGGGGCCTTTTTTAGTTTTTACTGCATGTAAAAAAGTCTATGAGTTACATTGGTCGCTTTGCCCCCACTCCCACAGGCCCATTACACTTTGGCTCTTTGGTGGCTGCCCTTGCCAGCTACCTAGATGCAAAAGCCAATCACGGTACCTGGTTGTTACGCATAGAAGACCTAGACCCACCCAGAGAAGACCCTAAAGCCAGCGCCCTTATTCCTGAGCAACTTAAAGCCCATGGCTTAATTTGGGATGGGGATATTCAATATCAAAGCCAACACAGTCAACGCTATGAACAGGTCTTAGTTGATCTGGCTAACTTGAATCTTGTCTTCCCCTGTAACTGCTCTCGTAAAAACCTAGCCAATTGCAACGGCCTGCATCATGGTAATTGCCATGGTGATATAAACCAGCCCCACGCATTAAGGTTTTTAGTAGACAATAAAACCGTTTCATTTCTAGACCCCATTTATGGCCATTACGAACAGGCCTTGAACCAGGTAGGAGACCAAATCCTAAAACGCAAAGATCAATTATATGCATACCAATTGGCAGTACTGGTGGATGATCATGACTCGGCTGTCACCCATGTGGTGAGAGGTGTCGATTTACTGGACAATACCCCAAGGCAAATCCATTTACTTGAAAAACTAGGCTGGCCTGTCCCTAAATATTTGCACATTCCCCTGATAACGAACGAATCAGGTCAGAAACTCAGCAAACAAAACAAAGCCAAAGCACTCGAGTTAAATCATCCAATCATCAACTTGATTTCGGCACTGAAATTTCTAAATCAAGCACTGCCACCTGCAGATCAACAAAAAAACGTGGAATCCCTATTAAGCTGGTCCATCCAACACTGGCAGCCCAACCTCATCATGCCTAGCCAAGCGGGCTTATTACATTCAAACCCTTAAAGGTGTCAAAAGCTGCCACCGCCTTAAGATCCACAAACTTTACCTTGCTTGAATCTGTTACCCCCAGTAACATCTACCGCCTACTTAAACGCCAGTTCCACCCCCAATTCATCAACAAACGGGAGCGTTATGTATTTTCATCGTCTGATCCTGCTGGTTGTATTTGGGGCCTTCTTATTTTCCCCTGTCATCATTGATTGGTGGCTTGCGGCTTCTGGTAGCTGGTATCGCCCTTTTGCAATATGGCTCATATTGATTGGGGGCTCCATTTGGTTGCAACGCTGGCACGAGGGTGACGAGAGATGAGTTTCAGCTTAGGCGCCTTGGTCAGTATCATACTGATCTATCTATTTACTTTATTTTTTGCCGCCTATGCAGTTGAGCGTAACTGGATCCCTTCTCGCTGGGTGCGCCACCCCTTGGTGTATGTTTTATCTCTAGGGGTTTATGCCAGCGCATGGGCTTTTTACGGCAGCGTAGGTTTGGCCCATCAATACGGATATGGCTATTTAACCTACTATTTGGGCATCAGTGGCGCGTTTGTTTTGGCCCCTGTTTTACTCAAACCCATTTTACGCATCACCAAAAACTACCAGCTGACCTCATTAGCGGATTTATTTGCCTTTCGCTTTCGCTCTCGGGCAGCGGGCACCTTTACCACCTTAGTCATGCTGGCAGCCATCTTGCCATTGATCACGCTGCAAATTACCGCGGTAACTGACACATTCCATTTATTAAACAGTGAGCTAGGGAGAATTGATATCGCCCTAGGGTATTGTGGTGTCATGACGTTGTTTGCCATTTTATTTGGCGCCCGCCATGTCAGCCCACGAGAAAAACATGAAAGCCTGGTATTCGCCATTGCCTTTGAATCCATTGTTAAGCTGATTGCTATCACCGTCATTGGTTGCGTGGCCATGTTCAGTATTTTCGATGGTCCCAATGCCATGGATACTTGGCTGCATGCCAACCATTTCAAATTAACCAGTATGCAAGAACCTATTCAAGAAGGGCCTTGGCGCACCTTACTGCTGGTATTTTTTGCCGCAGCCATTGTGATGCCTCACATGTTTCACATGGCCTTTACCGAGAATTCATCCACACGTGCACTGGGCATTGCCAGCTGGGGATTGCCTTTATTCTTATTGATCATGGCCATCATGGTTCCTCCAATTTTATGGGCTGGCATCTTCTTAGAAGTGGACACCCCTGCTGAATATTTTGCCATTGGCATTGGCTTGGAATTAGAAAGCCCTTGGTTGGCGGCCATCGCCTTTACCGGTGGCCTGGCCGCCGCGTCAGGTATCGTCATTGTCACCACCTTGGCCATGGCAGCCATGGCGTTAAACCATATTGTATTGCCCGCTTTTCAACCTAATCCAAACAAGGATATGTACGCTTGGTTGCTTTGGGTACGTCGCTGGTTAATTGCCACTATCTTTATAGCTAGTTACGGCTTCTATTTATTTTTTGCACAAGACCGAGACTTGGCAGAATTAGGCATCATTGCTTTTGTGGCTACCTTACAATTTCTGCCCGGTATTTTGGGGGTTTTATATTGGCCAAACGCCAACCGCCAAGGATTCTTAGCTGGGTTAAGTGCAGGGGTTTTGGTTTGGATGTGGGCCTTGCTACTGCCCATGATGAATTTTGCCACCTTATCATGGGTGGCACCTTTCTTACCCACAACCGATCACGACAACTGGTACCTTGCGGCAACAGGATCCGTCTTACTTAACTTTTTAGTCTTTGTTGGTGTGTCATTAGTTAGCCCAACCCGTCCATTAGAAGAAAGTGCAGCCGAAGCTTGCAGCATCGATACCCTAAGTGCGCCGCAACGAAAAGAACTGGTAGCCCATAACGCCCACGAATTTATTTTAGGCTTGTCGGAACCACTTGGTGAAAAAGCCGCTAAGCGTGAAGTGACTCAAGCTCTTAACGATTTAAATTTAAGCGCCAATGAAAACCGCCCATACCAATTACGTCGCTTGCGCAGTCGCATAGAAATTAATTTGTCTGGGTTAATGGGACCTTCTGTGGCTCATCGGATCGTGAATCAATTTATTCCGTTTAAACACACAGATGAATTACAAGCCAGTCACGATATTCACTTTATTGAAAAAGGTTTAGAAGCCTATCACTCGCGATTAACAGGCCTAGCCGCTGAGCTAGATAGTTTAAGACGTTTTCACCGCCAAACATTAGAGCGCTTACCTATGGGCGCATGCAGCTTAGGTGCCGATGGCGAAATTCTTATGTGGAACTCTGCTCTTGCAGAGCAAACTCAAATCTCTGCTGACGAAGTTGTCGGGAGTAAAGTATCCAATTTAAAAGAACCACTAAGAAGCCTATTGATTGATTTCATCGCAGACAGCAATGCACACATACATAAAAAAACCATAGAAGTGAATGGCCGCCCTAGGTGGATCAATTTACATAAAGGGGCATTAGAAAACCCCGACAGCCATGAATATGGTGGCGTGGTTATTTTGCTAGAAGACCAAACCGACACCCAACTACTTGAAGAAGAATTGATTCACAGTGAACGCTTAGCGTCAGTGGGGCGACTAGCCGCGGGCGTTGCCCATGAAATTGGCAACCCAATTACTGGCATTGCCTGCTTAGCCCAAGATATAAAATACGAAACGGATAACGAAACCTTACTGGATATAGGTGAGCAAATTTTAGAGCAAACTCAACGGGTGTCTCGCATTGTGCAATCACTGATGAACTTTTCACACACAGGCAATCATTTACAGCATCAAGAACAAGGCCCTGTGAGTATTTTTCAATGTGCACAAGATGCCATGGATCTATTACAGCTAAGTGGAAAAGAGCGCTGCATTGAATACGTCAATGAGTGTCCACATGACGCCATCGTTCTGGGTGATGAACAGCGTATTCAACAAGTGTTTGTTAATTTATTAAGTAACGCCCGTGATGCTAGCCCAGACAATACCACCATCACGGTAAAAGCCATTAACGAGCCACACACTGTAGAAGTGCGCGTTATTGACCAAGGTGAGGGCATCCCCGCAGACAAAATTGAACAAATCTTCGAACCGTTTTTCACCACTAAAGAAGTGGGCAAGGGCACCGGCCTTGGTCTATCTCTGGTGTATAGCATCATTGAAGAACACTATGGCCATATCAGCATATTAAGCCCAGCGGATGAAACATCTGGCACAGGCACATGCGTGGTGATTAATTTACCCAGCTATCAACACAAAGATGGCCTTGCTTAAGCGGGAAGAAAAATGACATTAATAGACACCATCATCCCAGCCAAAAAATACATTCAGGCAATTGAACGTTCGACTGACCTGTCAGGGAGAGATTCGTAATGGCTCACATTTTAATTGTTGAAGATGAAAAAGTTATTCGTAGCGCTTTACGTCGTTTATTAGAACGCAATGAATATCAAGTGGACGAAGCACCTACGCTTACCGAAGCCCAAGAAAAAGATTTAGACAGCTATGACTTAATCATCAGCGATTTACGCCTGCCAGGAGGAAACGGCACCGAGCTCATTGAGCAGGCCAAGGTCACTCCAGTTTTAATTATGACCAGCTTTGCCAGTTTACGCAGCGCCGTGGATGCCATGAAGTTAGGTGCGGTGGATTACATCGCTAAGCCATTTGATCATGATGAAATGATCATTGCCGTTCAACGCATATTAAAAGAGCGTAATCTAGAACGTCAGAACACCGTTCTAAAAAAAGAAATCCAAAAAGTGCATCCTACCAGCGGCATCATTGGCAGCTGCGCACCTATGCAAGACTTATTTAAAAAGATTGGCAAAGTGAGCCCCACTGATGCAACGGTTTTAATTCTCGGGGAATCGGGCACAGGTAAAGAATTAGTGGCTCGCGCCATACACGAGCAAAGCCATCGTGCTGAAGCCCCTATGATCAGCGTTAACTGCGCGGCTATTCCTGAAACCCTTATTGAGTCAGAACTATTTGGCCACGAAAAAGGAGCCTTCACAGGCGCTACCTCTGTGCGCCAAGGCTTGGTTGAAGCCGCCGATGGTGGCACCTTATTTTTAGATGAAATAGGTGAACTCCCTCTTGAAGCACAAGCGCGCCTGCTGCGAGTGCTACAAGAAAGTGAAATACGCCGGGTTGGTAGCGTACAAAGCAAAAAAGTGGATGTGCGCTTGGTGGCTGCCACCCATAGAAACTTAAAAGAGCTGGCCAAAAAAGGAGAGTTCCGAGAAGATTTGTATTACCGCCTTAATGTTGTAGAACTGAAGCTACCACCTTTAAGAGATCGTGGCGACGATGTGGTGGAACTGGCTCAAAAGTTACTGCAACGGGCTTGTGATAAACTCAATCGTCCATTGCTCAGTTTTTCAGACTCTTGCTTAAAAGCCATTTCGCAATACAGCTGGCCAGGTAACGTGCGTGAATTAGAAAATGCGGTTGAGCGCTCTGTCATATTGAATGATGGCGAAGCCATAGAAGCCGATGCCATGGCCATTGATCTACAAGTGGACCGTAATATCGCCCCATCTATGATGGAATCCCTATTACAAACCCCGCAGCAAGGTCAGCCTCAAAACGATGGCAACCCATCTGAGTTATCTCTGGATGATTACTTCCAGCACTTCGTGTTAGAAAATGAAGACAAAATGACCGAAACAGAATTGGCTCAAAAATTAGGCATCAGCCGAAAAAGTCTTTGGGAGCGCAGGCAAAG
The DNA here is from genome assembly GCA_913054055.1 of uncultured Thalassolituus sp. Classification (GTDB taxonomy): domain Bacteria; phylum Pseudomonadota; class Gammaproteobacteria; order Pseudomonadales; family Oceanobacteraceae; genus Bermanella. The sequence goes on along the minus strand of CAJXIT010000088.1, from coordinate 168 downwards.
ACTGGGCATCCCGAGAAAAAAAGCCAAATAAAACGCTAAGTTCGTCATTATCACAATAAAAAGGTGGGCAATCGCCCACCTTTTTTACTTTCAACTACAGCCTCCATGACCGTAGAGATCGGAAGAGCACACGTCTGAACTCCAGTCACGTGGCCTTATCTCGTATGC
>CAJXIT010000087.1 GCA_913054055.1 uncultured Thalassolituus sp. | reverse complement strand
GCCGGTGCAGGGGATTTTACCGAAGGTGTAGGGGCACCGGTTTGAGTGGCGGGTGTGTGGTTACTATTATTCTTTTGCTTGCTCACAATTATATCCCTTATGGAATTGTGCTGACTTGCTATACGTTAAGCAGTTGTTTTTTGATAAAGCGCATCTAAAAAACCGATGACGAAATGGGCGTCTAGGTTGTCACAAACATGAACCCCTGCAAATTTTTGCGCTGGGTTCAGGTTGATTAAATTGTCGTGTATGCGTTGGCTAGGAATAATTAAATGAAGCGCTTCACTGACTTGTGCGCTTAATCCATTTGCCAATTGCGTTGCCATTTCACCGCTGGTCACCAGAGCATAGTGTATTTGCTGCTGAGATAGTAGAGCGGAAAGCCTACCATCGCTGATGTCCACTGGACTGCGCTGATAAAATTCAGCATAGCTCACTTGCGCCCCTCGTTCTGTGAGGGTTTGCGCAATGAGTTCACGGCCCCCTTTACCTCGCAAGATTAGCACTTTTTTATGTGCCATATCAGCCAGTTCTGGCAACGCCAATAACCCTTCACTGTGGCGACTTTGGGGGCAGTTAATGTTCATGCCCAGTGGTAATAACGGCTGGGCACTGCTTTGCCCTACTGCAAACCATTGTGGGTTCAGTGGCAGTTGTGGCCAATATTGATCAATCCAGTCATAGGCAAGGGTAGATGCATTGCTGGTGACGGTGATCACCACATCGTAAAGATCCAGGTTCATGATTTTATTTTTTATATCTTGAAAGCCAGAGTCTTGCTCTTCAACGGGATGAATGCGCAGTAAAGGTTGGTGAAAGCACTGCCAATTATTGTTAGATAACGCATCCATTAAGCCCTGCTGCTGACCCTCAGGGCGAGTGATCAGCACGTTCTTTTTAAATGAGTGGGGCCTATTGGATACTTGATTCACAGTAGTGTGATTCCTTAAATCAGGATCAGTCGATGTTACGACCATATACCTCAGATAAAATGCGGCCAGCACCTTTGGCTAATAAATCTTCCGCCACGCTGATGCCCAGTTGCTCGCAATCTTTTGCGGCCCCTGTGGTTTCAGCACGAATGATTTCAGAACCGTCTTCGCTGCCTACTAAGCCTCTTAGGTGCAGTTGATCGCCATCAAGGGTGGCGTAACACGCGATAGGTACTTGGCAGCCCCCTTCTAAGCGACGGTTTAAAGCACGTTCAGCCAATACTCGCTTGGCAGTTTCTTCGTGATGTAGGCAGGCTAAAATGGATTTTGTTTTGTCGTCATCAATGCGGCATTCAATGCCCACTGCCCCTTGGCCACCGGCGGGTAGGCTCACAGTATCGTCAATGTATTCTGCAATGCGCTCTTGCAGTTCAAGGCGGATTAAACCGGCACTGGCAAGAATGATGGCGTCATAGTCACCGTTATCTAATTTGCCCAAGCGGGTTTGTACATTGCCACGTAAACTGGTCACTTTAAGGTCAGGGCGTGCGGCCAATAACTGGCATTGACGACGTAGGCTAGAGGTGCCTATGTGGGCACCTTGCGGCAAATCGGCAAACGCTTTGTAGTCATTGGAAACAAACGCATCGGTTGGGTTCTCACGTGGGCAGATGACTTCAAGCCCTAGGCCCTGTGGAAATTCCATGGGTACATCTTTCATGCTGTGTACGGCAATGTCGGCTCGGCCATCTAACATGGCTGCTTCTAGTTCTTTAACAAACAAACCTTTGCCACCGATTTTGGCTAAGGGCGTATCTAAAATCTTATCCCCTTGTGTGGTGAAGGTAACCAGTTCTACCTCAACTTCAGGATGGTGCTTTTTTAATTCCGCTTTAACGTATTCAGCTTGCCACAGGGCTAGCTTGCTTTTACGAGTGGCGATGCGAAGTATGTTTGATGAAGTTTGCTTTGCAGACATAGTGGTCACAGATCTTTAGAATTGGGCCAATAATAGCAGAATGTTCGTAATAATTGAGTACGAACTGCTAAACTGCTGGGCTTAATAACAAAAAAATTGATATCCATTCGCCGCCATAAAGAGCATGAAGAAATCCTATGATCAGCACTCTTCTAGAAAACCGCATCTTAACCGTGATTTTTGATCGCGCCGATAAAAAGAACGCCATCACCACTCAAATGTACCTAGATGCTAATCAAGCCTTGCTAGACGCTGCTGCTAATACTGACGTACGTGCTGTGCTGTTTAAAGGTGCACAAGGTGACTTCACGGCTGGTAATGATATGAAGGCGTTTTTAGAAATGCGCGGCGAGTCTGAGCCAGCGGTTTTAACCTTTTTATTAACGCTAGCGAATTTCCCCAAACCTGTGATTGCTGCGGTAAGCGGTTTGGCCATCGGCATTGGCACCACCATGCTGGCCCATTGTGATTATGTGGTGGCGGCGAAAGACGCCCGCTTTAAATTACCGTTTGTGGATTTGGGTATTTGTCCTGAAGGGGGGTCCAGTTTGTTATTCCCTAATATGATGGGCCATAGCTTGGCGGCAGAGCTTTTGATTTTAGGAGATATATTTAGCGCAGATAAAGCCGAAAGAGTTGGCTTAATCAATGAATCAGTCGCCGCTGAAAGTGTTGAAGAAACCGCCCTAGCATTCGCCCAGCGCTTTGCGGTTAAACCGCCGGCGGCAGTCAAAAATGCAAAAGCCATGTTAAAAGCGGATTACTTAAGCAAATTAAATACTGTGGTGAAAAGTGAAATAGCGCAATTGGTATCCATGATTGATGGGGATGAATGTCAAGAGGCTTTGGCGGCATTTGCTGAGAAACGCAAGCCAGATTTTTCTCAATTTTAGGTTGCATTTTCCCTGCATAAATGGATGTTGTAAATTCCTATCCACAATTGTTGTGGATAAGTACAAGCATAACTATGGGACACTTGTACACAGCCCTGATAGGCTGGTGACAGCCCTTAATTTGGTTGTTTTTTGTTCGGCTCCACCACTTGGTCAGAAAAGATCCAAAAGTGGCTAAGTGCTTGAAAATAGGGGTTTTACACAGTTTCTGTGGATAACTAACTGAATAACTTTAGGATAGATGTCCACAGCCCAAGTGGTCCATATGGGCCCGTTAAATTGAGTGAAAATGCACCATGCTGACCGGTCGTTGATCCGGTGTTTTTTTATCAACAAAAAAACTTGTGCACATTTTCTGTGGATAACTATTTGAATAACTTTGGGACATAACTCGCCAGCCTAAACAGGGCAGGCGTCTCCCTTGAATTGGTTAAAAACTGACATGCTTTACGGCTTAATTGTTTTTCTATTATTTTTATTGTTGGGTGAGTTCATTGCCCAGTTACTTTCACTGCCGGTACCGGCGTCGGTATTGGGTATGTTGATGCTGTTTATCACCTTGGTGATTCGCGGCGGCATCACCTCAGAATTAAAAGCCAGCAGTAACGGCATACTGCCTTACCTGCCATTATTCATTGTCCCGGCGTCAGTGGGCATTGTGAATTTTATGGGATTGCTTGAACAAGAAGGCTTGGCGCTATTAAGCGCCATTGTGATAAGCCTATTGGTAGGGATTCCAGTATGTGGATTATTGGCTCAAAGTTTGATTAAACGTCAAACCAATAAGAGGGCTAAATAATGGAACTGCAATGGCAAGCGGCGTTAAGCAGTGTTTGGCAAAGTCCGTATTTAGGCTTGGTTCTCACCTTAATGAGTTTTCAGTTGGGTTTGTGGTTGTACCGTAAAAGTGCGCAGCAACCGTTTTTACATCCAGTGATGGTGAGTGTGGTCACTGTGTGTATTGTGGTGCTGTTTACTAATTTAAGCTTTGAGCGCTATATAGAAAGCGCACATATCCTTAGCCAATTTTTAGGGCCAGTGATTGTGGCCTTGGCCATTCCACTTTATGAAAACCTTAAAGCGTTAAAACAGTATTGGTTGCCCTTTGTGGTGAGCAATGTGGTGGGGGGTGCCATTACCATTCTGATTGCCATTGGAATGTTGTCTGTCATGGGCGGTTCGGATGTGAGCATGAATTCCATGTGGACAAAATCCATTACCACGGCGTTTGCTTTGCAAATTGCCCCTGAGATAAATGGGCTGGCGGCATTAGCCGCTGCCATCATTATGGTCACGGGTATTTTAGGGGCGATTATGGCGCCTCCGTTGTTTCGCTTATTCAATATTACCGCGGCACCGGCACAAGGTTGTGCATTAGGGGTATGTGCCCATGCGGTAGGTACATCAAAAGCGTTAGAGCTGGGCAGCGAGCAAGGTGCGTTTGCGGCATTAAGCATGAGCTTTATGGGTGTGCTGTGTGCCTTTACATTGCCCTTCTTAGTTTGAGTCACAAAAAATGTGTGCTGGCTCAGGTTTCCATGTGCTTGAGCTAACTTTTTATAAATAGCAGCTATACTTATTTCATTCTATATCCAAGGACGGTTTATGCAGCTGCGATTAGCGATTCTTAATATCGCCGTTCCTATCCTCATGCTGTTAGCCATGGGGTTTATTCCTCAGCAAGACACGCCCGCCCCAGCTTATCTGATCATAGGTTTGCTGATTTTTACCGTGGGCCGAGCTTTTCTTTTATTACTGCAGCAAACCATTTTTTCGGTCATTCCAGTGATCTTATTTGTGGTGCCAGAAGAGTGGGCATTTGGGTTTGATCGCAACGCCCCTTTTGTGATTGAAGCGGTGTTGATTTATTTAGCGGTGGTGAATTTGCAGTGGGGGCAACGCCCTTGGTTTCATCATATTCATTGGGTAAACAATACCCTGTTATTGGCGATTATTTTATTAGGGGTGGCGCCATTTGATTTTTCTGAATCTGTGTTGGCCTATGAGCGTACATTGGTCACCTGGGGCGGTGGCCTATGTGTGCTGTTGGCGTTGGCGTTTTCAATATACTGGCAAAGGTTGGGTCGCTGGGCTGCGTTTTGGTCTTTGTTGGGGGTGTGGGCCTATGGCTTAGAATGGGGGCATGGGGACTACGCTTTGTTATGGGTTGCGCTGGCTACATTATTTTCTTTAACCATTGATAGTTATGCCATGGCGTTTATTGATGAGTTAACGGGTATCCCGGGTAGAAGGGCCATGGAGTTTAAATTAAAAACCATAGGCGGCGGATACCTGCTTGCCATGGCGGATGTGGATCACTTTAAAAAGTTTAATGATAATCATGGTCACCAAGTGGGTGACGATGTCTTAAAAATGGTGGCCCGTGTATTAAGCAAAACCGCAAAGAGCAATGTCTATCGCTACGGAGGGGAAGAATTTGTTTTGGTGTTTGCTAAAAGTGACAGCGAAGACGTGTATCGCTATTTAGAGACCACGCGTAAAGCCTTAGAAGACTACGAACTGTATCCAAGAAGTAGAAAGCGCGAAAAAGATAAGCGTGGCACAGGCAGTGAACGCAAACCTTTGCACATCACATCAAGCTTTGGATTAGCGCGACAGCGCGGCTCCGAACCCTATCATTCGGTGGTATCGAAAGCAGATAAAGCGTTATATAAGGCTAAAGAAAAAGGCCGTAATCGCATTGAACTGGCCAAATAATTCCCCTCACTTTTCACATCTGTTCTATGCTTTAAAAAGTAAAAGAGCCAAGGTAGGAGGCGCACATGGCCAGTATTTTAGCCGTAGATGATAGCGAAGCAATTAGAACCTTAATGAAGGTGGTACTAGAAAGCGTAGGTCATACCGTTTTTGTTAAAGAGAATGGCCGTGAAGCGCTAGATTGGGCGCGAGATCATACGGTAGATTTAGTCATCACAGATTTAAATATGCCCGAAATGGGCGGCATGAGCTTAGTGGGACACTTACGCCGACTAGAAGGATACAAAGCAAAACCCATTCTTGTTATCACCACTGAAACGGCCGATTACAAAAAGCAAAAAGCCAAAGTGGTGGGCGCCACTGGTTGGATTGCCAAGCCCGTTGATAAAGATAGATTGCTGGCGGCTGTTGAAAAAACAGTTGGGTAGTTTTGCTGTTACCCAAGTGATCAGTATTACCGAATATTATTTAGGAAGTGCTGATCATGTCATCAGATAAAGAACAACAATTTGAAGCCATGGGCGGAAGAGCCGCCGTGGTTCGTATCACATCTGCATTTTATGATCGTATTTACGCAGACCCTTGGTTAAGCCAGTTTTTTGAAGGCATTCCCCGCGATCATATCGAGTCTCAGCAAACGGATTTCATGCAAGCCGCTTTAGGTGGCCATAATCAGTATGGTGGTAAAACGCCACCTCATGCCCATAAGCACATCAATATCACTGACGATGTTTTTAATGCCCGCCAAGGATTTTTAATGGAAGCGTTTAAAGAAGCCGATGCTCATGATGATATGGTGGCCCTTTGGTTGAAAATTGAAGATACGTTTAAACGTAAAGTGGTGAAAGCATCCATTGATGATTGCGAAATGCGATATTCAACAGAAGGCATTCGTGACTTTCCTAACCCCAATGCCTAACGGGTGTTTTATGGTGTGCTAAATATCATCAAAAAATACACCCATAAAAAAAGGGCGCATCATGCGCCCTTTTTAGCACCTAGGGTATTGGCGGGTGTTGCGGGTAAAGCAAAAACCATTTCTGGTTTCATTGTAAATCAAATATTAATCATGCGTTGCGAAGCCATTTTTTCGTGTCTGGCTTGCAACATATCAATCAAATCTTTGCGGGTTTGAATCATCTCTTTATAGTTCTGCAGAATAGACGGGTTAGTCATACCGATGCGCTGTCGTGCATTGGTTAAATGACGTTCTAGTGTGTGTATCTCATGTTGTAAGCGATGAATCTTTGGGTGGATGCTGTACGTCATAATCAGCTCTTTGTCTTGGATTAACCTAAGTCTAGCCAATAGCGTGATTTTTGAGACTTTGTTCTAGTACTTTTTTCTTATGACAAGTGGGCCCCTAATAAATAAAAAGATAAGGGGCTGATTAAGGTGTCTAATTAGGCCGAAACAGGTTGGCTTCGGCCGTGTTGTAAGAGTTTTGCTTTATCAAAAAATGTTTTTCAAAGCTTTTAATCTAAGGGTTAGGATAATAATAGCGGTCGCCAGTCATAATCCACCGAGCCTAACGCAATGAAACCCGGCACCACCATGGAAGGTTTATACCCATAGCGGATGGGTTCGTATTGGCGAGATAAAATATCACCATCTACGCATCTTAAAATGGCGTGCCCAGCGGCAATGTCCCATTCGCTTACGTTGCCAAATCTTGGATACAGTTCAGCTTGACCATCGGCTAAGTAAGCCAGCTTTAATGCACTGCCCACAGAAATAAGCTCAACCTGAGATAGGCGATCCCTCAGTCGATCACACAATAACTCTAAATCTTCTAGCGCGTGGCGGCGGCTGCCAAAGACACGAATGTGCGCATGCTCTCGCACTTGTGCGCTTGGGCTGCTGGCTTTTAACAATACAGGGGCTTGGTTGCCTCGGATGCAATACGCTTTTCCGGCCCCTCCGTAAAACATCTCATCGGTCACGGGGGCGTATATCAACCCAAAAATGGGTTCGTGATCTTGTATCAAGGCAATGTTCACGGTGAACTCGCCATTACGGTCAATGAATTCTTTGGTGCCATCCAGTGGATCGATAAGCCAAAACTGATTCCAGTTGCTTCGCTCCTCTAAAGGGGGTGTATCGGCTTCTTCACTGATGATGGGAATGTCTTTGATGGTTTTAAGGCCTGCCACAAGTATATTGTGCGCGGCAATGTCGGCATCGGTTAAGGGGCTGGAATCGGCCTTTTCAACCGCGGTGTACTCACTGCGATTGTATATCTCTAAAATGGCTTCACCAGCCTGCTTTGCCAGTGTAATCACATCGGCATAATTCGGTTGCATGGTGGCTCCTTATTATTCTACTGACCACTGGGCGCTATGTTGCTATTGCTAGATTACAGAGCGATTGGATATCTTGCCATGACCATTAAGTACTGACTATTGGCTTTTTAAGCAGTTTCTAGCCAGTTCTTCGCCATATATAGTGCCGCAATGGCGCGGCTTTCGGCAAAGTCATCTCGCATGACCAGGGCATCTATGTCGTCTAGGGGCCAAGGTATCACCTCTAATGGTTCTGGCTCGTCCCCTTGTAAGAACGCTGGGTATAGGTCTAGCGCAATAAACACGTCTATGCCACTTTTAATGTAGCTGGGGGACAGGCTTAAATTTTTTAAATAGTGTAGTTGCTTGGCCCCAAACGAGATTTCTTCTTTTAACTCTCTATTAGCCGCTTGTTCTAGGGTTTCTCCCATATCCACGGCCCCTTTAGGTAGGGTAAGGCTGTAACCCTCAATGCCCACCCCGTACTCTTTAATCAGCAGTACTTCGCCTTTTTCATTAATGGGCACCATCATAACCGCGCCTGAACCTCCGGGAACGAGGCGTTCGTATGAGCGTTCCACGCCGTTAGAGAATTTTAATTCAAGGCATTCCGCCGTAAATAAACGGCTTTTGGCAACAACATGGGAGTCTAATATTTCAGGTTTCTGGCTCATGGCGGTTTCTGGTCCAGTGGGATACATCTATAATGAACGCAACAGCATAAGTGTGAATACAAAAGGGTGCCACTTAAATGATTCATTGGAATGACATAGATACCGTTTTATTGGATATGGACGGCACCTTGCTGGATTTACACTTTGATAACTATTTTTGGTTAGAACATCTGCCTGATCAATATGCCGCCCACCATAATATGGAAAAACAGCAGGCTCTAGACACCCTAACCCATCAAATGAAAGAAAAGGTGGGGCAGCTAGAATGGTACTGCTTAGATTATTGGACAGAGCTGACCAGCTTGCCCATTGCCAAAATTAAACATGATGTGGCCCATAAAATTCAGTTTCGCCCCCATGTGCCTGATTTTCTAAAGGCCCTTAAACAAGCGGGCAAGCGCAGCGTGATAGTGACCAATGCACACCGTGACAGCGTGGATTTAAAAATGCTGCACACAGGCTTAGATGCCATGGTGGATCGCATTATCAGCTCTCATGACTACCGCTACCCTAAAGAAGAGCAAGCGTTTTGGCAGCACCTGTTAGACGATGAAGGCTTTAATATAGAACGCACCGTTTTAATCGATGACAGTTTAGCTGTGTTAGAATCCGCCAAACGCTTTGGCTTCAAGCATTTGTTATGTGTGAATCAGCCTGATAGCCAAAAGCCCAAACGTGAAGATTTAGACTTTAACAGTGTGGATAAATTCAGCGACATTATGCCCGCCGCCCTGTTAGACAAAGACCTGAATGCTTAAAACAAGCATGCGCACCGAAAGTACTGAATGAATGAGTAAAGCAAAAAAGCCAGCAACCGATACCCAAAACGGCCCCAAGGTGCGTTTAGATAAATGGCTATGGGCGGCACGCTTTTATAAAACCCGTGCCATTGCCAAAACCGCCATCGAAGGCGGTAAAGTGCAGTACGACGGTCAGCGCAGCAAAGTAAGCAAAATCGTCGAAGTGGGGGCCACCATAAAAGTACGCCAAGGCTTTGATGATAAAGTGGTGGTGATACAAGCCATTAGCGATCAGCGCAAAGGAGCACCCGAAGCCGCTCTGTTATACGAAGAAACCGCTGAAAGCATCAAACACAGAATTGACGAAAATGAACGTCGCCGCAAATTTAATAAAGCCAACCCGCTGTTTGACCACAAGCCAAACAAAAAAGAGCGCAGGCAAATACACAGATTTCGCGAAGACTCGAACATCGAGATTTAAGCGAACAAATAATTCACCGTAGGAGTCGCTGCCCTCAGCGCGAATTCAAAACGGATTAAGACTGATAGATGATTTGATGGCAAACACCTTGGCCAGCAATTCATGCAAACTGATTGAAAAACCGGAATACCTAAATGGCAACAAACGACACCCTAACCCGCTTCACTTTTGACAATACCCACGTACGTGGTGAGCTAGTGGGTTTAAATCAAACCATGGCGGATATTTTAACCCGTCAAAGCTACCCGCAACCTGTGCAAAACTTATTGGGTGAATTGCTGGCGGCTGCGGCCTTGTTAAGTGCTACCATAAAAATGGAAGGTTTATTAACCCTGCAAATACAAGGCAATGGTCCATTGCGTTTATTGCAAGCGGAAACCACTCACAAAGGTGAGCTGCGTGGTATCGCTCGTTTAGATGAAGACAAAGAAATCAGCGAGCACGAATTACTGGGTGACAAAGGCTCTCTCATCATCACCATCGACCCTGATCAAGGCCGTCGCTACCAAGGCATTGTGCCATTAGAAGGGGATAACATTGCCCAATGTTTAGAAGGCTACTTCAAGCAATCCGAACAATTGGATACTCGCATTTGGTTAGCGTGTGAAAACGGCATCGCCGCCGGCATGTTGTTGCAAGAGCTACCCAAGCTAGGTGAAATTCAAGAAGAGCTGGAAGTAGACGAAGACGCATGGAATCGTTTATCACACCTAACCAGCACCATTCGCAATGACGAACTGCTGCATTTAGAAAACGAACAAATTCTTCACCGCCTTTACCATGAAGAAACCGTTCGCCTTTACGAAGACGAACCCTTGAAATTCAGCTGCAGCTGTTCAAAAGATCGTTTGTCTAACGCGTTATCGCAAATGGGTTACGCCGAATGCCAAGACATCATTAACCAGCAAAGCAAAATTTTAGCCGACTGCCAATTCTGTGGTCAGCATTACAGCTTTTCCCAAAGCGATATTAATGGCTTGTTTCCGTTAGAAAGCGCGAAATCAGGTAAAGGCCTGCACTAAATATACATGTTTCTAGTCTCGCTTTTTAAAGCGAAACTGAATGTGTATGCAGTTGATCAAATCCCCGGTTGCGGGGATTTTTTTTGCCTATCAATTTCCCAGAATCCAACACTCCCTGTAGGAGGCTGCTCGCAGGCGACAAGCGTGAGCGGTTTACTGTAAAGATGAACAAGCGATGATCTTTACGGGAGTTAGAATAGCTTGAAAAAAACATGTGGGAGGGCGCACCCAAAACATCCTTTACAAGGACGGGGCATGCTACTCATGCGCGAAACAATCCCCCAAACATTTACAACCTATCGCGCGCAAGCGCCCTCCCACAGATGAATCCCCCCCCCAAGCAATGTAGGAGGCTACTCGCAGGCGACAAGCGTTAACAGCTCTATATAAAAAATTGAAAACCAAACCTTCAA
>CAJXIT010000086.1 GCA_913054055.1 uncultured Thalassolituus sp. | reverse complement strand
AAGTATTAACGAGCAGCTACAACGGTTTGTCTGAGTTTATTAATGAAACCAGCGCAAGCATTGTAGCGTTTATTTTAAACTGGTTGCTCATTAGCTACTATGGTGAAAATGGCGTGGCTGCCATCACCATCATAAATTATTTATTAATGATGGGGGTTATGATTATCATCTCTGTGTCTGAAGCCAGCCAGATTTTTATTAGTCAAAATTTTGGAGCCACAAACTTCATACGCATCAGACAGTATTTTTTACTGTCTATTTTTGCGTGCATTATGATCAGTATTTTGTGTATCTCTCTATTACTGGGCTATACCCAGGGCATGATTGATTTATTTTTAGAGGACAATAACAGCGAGGCAGCGAATCTAGCCACGGCCTATGTTGCCATACTCTGGCCTGTTTTTTTATTTAACGGCTTTACCATTGTGATTTCAGCGTATTTCACTGGCATACACAAAGCCAGGCAATCCGCCAGCATTGCACTATTAAGAAGCTTAATTTTACCCTGCGGATTTTTAGGACTCTTTTATTTTTGGGTGCAAGAAATGAATTTTCTTTGGGCCTTGCCAGCCGCTGAGGCTGTAACGTTTATAACAGCGGTTATTTTATTTTTAATTTATAGACCCTCCAAAATTGAAAAGGGTCAAGCACTTTAAGCGCGGCTCATATCAAATGCCAGTACCTTGGATATGCTTTCTGCCTTCAGTTTCAACATGAGAATCCGATCTAAACCAATGGCCACGCCCGAGCATTCAGGCAAACCCGCTTCAAGTGCGTTTAAAAAATTTTGGTCTTGAGGTAGGCCCTCAATATCTGATTTTTCTTGTTCCAAATCAAAACGGGTCGCTTGTTCATGAATATCCGTTAATTCATGATAACCATTGGCTAACTCCAAACCCTTCACATACAGCTCAAAGCGCTTGGCAATGTCATTACCCTGATCATCCCGGCTGGTTTTTGCTAACGCCGCTTGGCTGGCCGGATAATGATAAATAAAGACTAAGCAATCTTTAGGCAAGTTAGGTTCTACCACATGGCTCATGATAATATCCAAGCATTCATCTCGCTTAAGCACTAAATCAGAACCCACAAATTCTGTGACCCGTGCTCGTAAATCGTCATCCGATATGGTGAAAGCATCCAGGCCGCCGTATGTTTTTAGCGCTTGCTGATAAGTAAAGTCTCGACGATGTTGAATCTGCAAATAATCCCCCACCAATTGAGCCACTTCATCCATTAAGGTTTTTAAATCGAAGCCCTGTCGATAATATTCTAACATGGTGAATTCAGGATTATGGCGAGCACCTAATTCCCCATCACGAAACGTTTTACAAATTTGAAAAATGTCACCTGAACCAGCAGCCAATAATCGCTTCATTGGGTATTCAGGGGAAGTTTGTAAATAAGACGTATCATTGCAGCAGTTAGTGTTAAGCGCTTGCAAACTGGCATCAGACACACAAGCACGGGATAAAATGGGGGTTTCAACTTCCATCACTTGGCGCATCTTAAAAAAATCACGAATATAGCCATTAAGTTGCGCACGGGATGCAAGGGCCTCAATGGAGGGTTGCCAAGACATAATGATTCCCAAATGATCTTTCGCTTAAATTTAATCATAAAAAAACTCACCGAAGTGAGTTTTTCATTTTGGCTAACCTAGCATAATAACCACATGAATCGTGCTTACACTAGGTACCCACTTTTATTAGCCTTTTGCACGAGACACGTATTCGCCTGTACGTGTATCAATACGCAATACTTCACCGATTTCAATGAACAAAGGCACGCGCACCATAGCACCTGTGCTTAGGGTGGCTGGCTTTGAACCACCTTGCGCCGTATCACCTTTTAGGCCGGGGTCGGTTTCAGTGACTTCTAGCTCTACGAAGTTAGGTGGCGTCACGATGATTGGGGCACCGTTATAAAGGGTCACTTCGTACTTATCTTGCTCTTTTAACCAGCTCTTAGTATCACCCACGGCTTCAGGGGTAGCAGGATATTGCTCAAACGAACCGTCTGTGGCCATGAAATAATAAAACTCGCCATCGAAATACAAGTATTCCATGTCGTAATCCATCACATCCGCACCATCCAGTTTTTCACCGGCTTTGAAGGTACGCTCCCAAACGCGGCCTGTTTTCAGGTTACGCAGTTTTACACGACCAAATGCTTGGCCCTTACCTGGCTTAACGTATTCGTTTTCTAGAATGGCACATGGATCACCATCTAACATTACTTTTAGGCCTGATTTAAATTCGCTGGTAGAATAGCTCGCCATGACAAACACCGACTTAGATTGACTCGAAATTAAGCGCGTATGATACCTTAATTTTCAAAGAGTATGCAGGCGCAAAGCCTCTGCAGCTTAATATTTACAGGATCACATCAGGCGAATGCCAGAAAATAGCCGTCAAACCACCATCATTGCTGCTCAAGTCCATGAGACCGAAAGCTGGCAGGCACAACTTTCGAATGCCATTACCTCGGCCCCAGACCTATTACGCGAGCTTAATATCCCTCAGTCGTACCTAGAAGGAGCTTTAGCCGGCGCTAATGAGTTTGCTATTCGAGTGCCCATGGCGTTTGTACAGCGCATGGAAAAGGGCAATATTCACGACCCTCTTCTTCGCCAAGTATTGCCCTTAGCAGAGGAAACTGAACGACCACCAAAGGGGTTCTCGCTTGACCCACTGGCAGAAAACACCACAAACACCCACGCTGGCATCATCCACAAGTACAATGGCCGTGTTTTATTAATCACCAACGGCACCTGTGCAGTGAATTGCCGCTACTGTTTTCGCAGGCATTTCCCTTACGCCGATAACCGCTTAAACACAGAAGAATGGGATCACGCTTTAGATTACATCCGCTCAAGACCCGACATTAACGAAGTAATCTTAAGCGGCGGCGATCCTCTCACCAATAATGATCAGCGATTGTTCGCACTGATTTCAGCCATTGAAAATATCCCGCATATTTCAAGGTTAAGAATTCATACTCGCTTACCCATTGTGATTCCTGATCGCATCTCTCAAGCACTAGTGAATCGACTGGCAAACAGCTCATTGACCATTGTGACTGTGATTCACGCAAATCATGCCAATGAAATTGACGAGCATGTGGCCAATGCTTTACAGCGTCTACATTCCGCTGGCATTCATATATTCAATCAAAGTGTTTTATTGAAAGGCGTCAATGATAATTCGGGTAGTTTAATTGCTCTAAGTGAGCGCTTATTTACCTGCCATGTGATACCCTACTACCTTCATTTACTTGACCCTGTTGTCGGGGCACATCATTTTGATGTAAATGAAGAAACGGCTCAGTCGCTAGTCACAGAAATACTAAAACATTTACCAGGATTCTTAGTGCCTAAATTAGTGAGAGAAATTGCAGGTGAGGCCTCAAAAACCCCCGTTGTGCATCCAATCTCGCCAAATTAAGGACTTTTTCTAAATTAAACTCGGCTTTTATTGGCGGGTTTCGGTAAATCTTATTAGTATTTCAGTATGAGTCACTTAAGGATGAGTGCATCACGCACTAGACAACCGCATATGCATATGAGGAGTTTGTCTTGCTGTCTGGTATAAGCGAGAAATCTACAATGGAAGGCCGTCAAGCGCCAATTCGCATTCAAGCGCCGAAACTGGAGCAAAAGAGATTGTCGTTCTGCGACAATAGCTTATCTGGGTTTGAGGCATGGGCAAAAAATTTGCCCATGGCAAATGTGGGTGCCGCTGCAAAACTTCTGTTCCAAGCCACCCGTGAAATGAACATCACTCAGATTCCTGGTCCATTGCGCTATCAGATGCTGGAAGTGATTCGCACCCCTGTGCACAGCATTTGTAACATCCTAAGCAAACGTTTCCTTAATCAAGCCGTGATGCTGTCTGATAGTGACATCAAAATCATGCAACTCACGCAAACCTTACAAATTCAGTTGGCCACTGGGTATAAACATATTGTGATTCATGAACTTGCCAATAAGAAGACAAACGCATCAAAGTTATTAACCTTTGCAACTCATAGGGCCATCGCCGATTTAAGCCTAACCATTCTGCGTTCTTACCAGCTATACAGCCAACCCCCTCAATACTCTTGGCTTGAGATCCACCAGCTATTTGCACTTGCAGAAACAAAAGGCCTATCCGAATACACGGTAAAAGATACCCGCAGCCAACACATTGATGGCTCCACCATTCACGATGTCTATGTTCGAGCCCTGTTATTAGGTTGTTGCAAGCCCAATCAATTGCGCCAAAAAGAACTGGCTCAAATTTATTTTGCCACCGAGCTTTGGGCACCCTTAGTGAAGATCACGACGGTGAATGATCAAAAAGCGCTGTTTATTTTCCCTCAACATAGAGATGCAGCGCCTATTTATCGTTCGCTGGCTAAACAAACCCCAAGCGGGGTCACTCGTGGATTAAATCCCAATGCCTTGGTTATGGCATTACAAAAGCACGTAAACAAAGAAACCGATGTCACCAATATCCCACAAGACATGTCGGATTCAGTATTGATTCACCTTATGCATGCATGGGGTAACATGACCGAGCGCAGTTTCAGGCGTACTCAAAATACCGGTTCGGTTGAGTTGGGTTTTGGTTTCTTGGCCAGTCACTATTTCAGCGCCAATGAAAAAAGCCTGCCCTACCTATTAAAAAAATGGAATATTGAATTAGCTGAAAACAAATTCAAACCAGCCGGCAATATCTCTGACGATGTATGGGATAAAAGCTTTGATGCAGGCAAC
The DNA here is from genome assembly GCA_913054055.1 of uncultured Thalassolituus sp. GTDB lineage: Bacteria > Pseudomonadota > Gammaproteobacteria > Pseudomonadales > Oceanobacteraceae > Bermanella. Next base: position 6,449 of record CAJXIT010000086.1, on the reverse strand, counting down.
AGTTTCTCTGCTGATGCTGAAAACATCAGCTTTGATAGCATTTCATTCATTGATAAAAACAATGGTAATGACAAATCCAATATAGATGACGGCCCCAAGGCCAATTTGCACCCTGCACACATTATTAATACCAGCCCAGGGGGTTATGGTGTGTCCATTGAGTCTCCTCCCAATAATGTACAAACAGGGGAACTGGTGATCATCAAAGAAGCGAAATCTAATTTCTGTTCTTTGGGCTGTATTCGCTGGATTCGAACTCAACAGAAAAAGTCTACCGAAGTGGGCATCGAACTGATTGCGCCAAGAGCAACTTCAGTGGCCGTACGCATCTTAAATAAAACCGGCGACAATGGTGAGTTTTTGCGAGCGTTGCACATTCCGGCTATGCCGGCAGCCGGCCAGGAAGAAACCCTTATTCTGCCATCTGTGCCATTCAAACTTGGTTCAAAAGCTGAAATAGCTGACGGTAAGCAACAAACTCGAATTCAACTCTTAAAGCGTCATAATGCTTCCCGAAGCTTTGTCCAATACAGCTATAAATCCTTAACACAGGTCATGCCCAAAGAGGTAAAGAAAGACTCAGGAGACGACGAGTTCGCCTCTATTTGGGATAAGTTGTAGTTTTTGCTTCACATTTCACTCATTAAACCGGTTTTTTCTACATATTCAGTCAATATCCCACTTAAAGCTGAGCCATAATCTGGCTATAATCGACGGATTATTCTAATAACTTAAAAGACGTTGGCATTCAAATATGCAGGCTAAAGAAGCGATTCGATTGCTGATTTGCAGTGACTCTCAGCACGAAGCGGAAACCTTAACCAGTTTGCTACGAAACGCCGGGCACCCAACCCGAGCCAGTATCATTCAAAATATGGAAGCACTAAACGCCAAGCTTAACGAACAAGTTTGGGATGTTTGCCTATGCCGTATGGAAATGCCAGGACTAAGTGGTAAAGAAGTACTGACTGAAATACAGCGTCAGGGTAAAGACATACCTACCATCTACTTTCATGATGAAATTGACAGCATCGCCGCAGAAAAATCCATTAAAGCCGGTGCCGTAGATTTAGTACCCGCTGACGAATATAACCACTTATTACAAGTGGTCTTGCGTGAAATTAAAAACTTAAAGTTACGCAGAGAATTACGCGAAGCAGAAGCCCTTTTAAGGGAAGCTGAAAAGCGCTGCCAAGTTTTATTAGAAAGCGCCCAAGATGCTATTGCCTATGTACAAGATGGCATGCATTTATTTGTTAACGACAGCTATGCCAGTATTTTTGGCTACGAAGATACCGACGACCTACTAATCATGCCTTTAATGGATATGGATAGCAGCAAAGACCAAGGTCGCTTTAAAATATTTTTAAAAGATTTCAATTCAGGCAAAACCCGCAGTGGTGAGTTTGAATGCAAAATGCTGAACATCGCTGACAAAGAAATGTCCACCAAAATGATGTTTGCCCGCGCCACCTACGAAGACGAGCCCTGTATTCAAGTCATCATTCGTAATAATGCCGCTGGCAATGCCGACCTTGAAAACAAATTAAAAGAGATTACGTCTCAAGACCTGCTAACAGGTTTATTCAACAAACAATATTTTAATGAAAAACTGGCCGATGCCGTAGACCAAGCCGTAATCAGTGGCTCTAAAGGGGCTGTGGCTTACGTAAACATCGATAATTTTGGTTCTTGTAAAGGGGATGTGGGCATAGAAGGTGCCGACATGGTGGTGTGTGATGTGGCCCACCTGATTCGCAGTAAATGTCGCGAAGAGGATTTAGTGGCCCGTGTAGGTGAAGACGTTTACGGCATTCTGTTACACGGCAGCACATCCGAGCAGGCTCAAGGGTTTGCGGAACACATTCGTAAGTCCATTCAAGAGCATATGGTTGCGGTGGATTCGCGCACCATTCAAGTGACCGTCAGTGTGGGCATTGCTTTGGTTAATGAAAGCTCTCGCAGCCCTAAAGAAGTGCTACAGCACGCACACGAAGCCAGTTATCATGTACGTAAATTGGAAGGCTGCGAACAAGGGAACGGGGTCTATTTATACAGCCCTGCACAGTTAGCTAGCACAGGTGGCGAACGTCTAACTGCGCAAATTGAAGCGGCCATTAAAGAAAACAGCTTAAAACTATTATTCCAGCCAGTCATTAATCTGCGTGACGAAGGGGGCGAACATTATGAAACCCTATTGCGCCTAGTGGATAACGATGGCACCGATATTTCTCCACAAGAGTTCCTTGGGGATATTTCACCTGAGTTAAAACGTAAGCTAGACCGCTGGGTGATTCTAAACACCACCAAGCGCTTAGCTCAACAACGGGCTCAGGGCCATGACACCCGTTTATTTGTTAACGTTACCAACGAATCCTTGGTAGATGACAGCTTGATCCCTTGGCTACATAAATTAATTCAAGCCTCTAAACTGCCAAGCAACTGCTTGATTTTCCAATTCACTGAAGCCGATGCCATTAACCATCTGCAGCAAGCTCAACTTATGACGAAAACACTGGCCAAGCTGGGCTGCCAAGTGGCCATCACCCGCTTTGGTAGCGCCATTGATCCGTATAAGATCTTTGGCCATGTGCATGTGGATTATGTGAAAGTGGATGGCTCATTTACCCAAGAGCTAAGCACAGAAAAAGGCATGGAAAGCTTAAAAGAACTGCTTGGAGGCATTAACGAACACAACAAAGCCTCGATTGTGCCGTTTGTTGAAAATGCCAATATTGTGGCTCAACTTTGGACCAGTGGTGTTGCCTTTATACAGGGCTATTACTTACGTGGCCCGAGTAATGATATGGACTATGAATTCAGCGACGAATAGGTTCGACGCTTCTTTTCAGGCATAAAAAAACCGGCGTAATGGCCGGTTTTTTTATGAAGACAATTTAATACATTATCTATTTAAACATCATCTCGATCTCGTATACCCAACAGGTATAACACGCCATCTAAACCTAATGTAGAAATGGCCTGCTCGGCATTTTCACGCACAAGTGGCTTGGCTCTAAAGGCAATGCCCAAACCGGCTTTACTCAGCATAGGTAAATCATTGGCCCCATCGCCCACTGCGATGGTTTGCTCCAATGAAATGGATTCTTTATTGGCAATGTCTTGTAATAAAAAGGCTTTGCGCTCGCCATTAACGATGGTGCCGGTGACATTGCCCGTCACTTTGCCATCCACAATTTCAAGCTCGTTTGCATGCACGTAATCGATGCCCAGCTTGTTTTGTAAAAAGCGACCAAAGTATTGAAAGCCGCCGGATAAAATTGCCGTTTTATACCCAAGGTTTTTAAGAGTGCTAACTAAACGTTCTGCCCCTTCTGTAATAGGCAAACGGTTTGCTACTTTCTCCAATACCGCTTCATCCAAGCCTTTTAGTAAGGCCACACGACGAATAAAACTTTCATTAAAATCAATTTCACCACGCATGGCACTCTCAGTGATCTCAATGACTTGATCGCCCACACCGGCTTCAATGGCCAGCTCATCAATGACTTCCGCTTCAATCAACGTACTGTCCATATCAAAGGCTACTAATCGGCGGTTGCGCCTAAACGGCGTGTCTTCTTGAACCGCTATGTCCACACCCAGATCGCTAGACACCTGTAAGAATTGTGCTCGAATGGCCGCTTGATCAACGGTTCCGCGCACTGAAAACTCTACGCACGCTCTATTTCGGTCGTCGTCATTGGCTTCGCTATCTAAAGGCACTCGACCAGACAGGCGAGATACGTTATCGATGTTCAAAGCATGATTAGCAACAATTTCGGTTACTCGTGCAATATGTTCTGCGGTCAAACGGCGAGCCAACAGGGTAATGATATGACGAGGCTTACCTTGGGCTGACACCCAGGTATCGTATTTTTCATTGGAAACAGGGGTAAAACGCACCGACATGCCCAGCTCGTGACTGCAAAATAGCACGTCTTTTAATACGGGAGCCGACTCGGCCGTCGTTGGGATTTCAGCCAAGATGCCCAATGAAAGGTTATTGTGAATTTCAGCCTGACCAATATCCAGAATGTTCACCCCATATTGGGCAAGAATACTGGTGATACTGGCGGTGACGCCTGGCTTGTCTTCACCGCTGATTTTAATCAATACAACTTCTTTCACTGTGGCCCCTAGTGCTTAACTCACCAACTGTACAAATAATGGAGGTATATATTATTTGTTTAGTTCAGCTTTAATAGTGGCAACGTCTGCACGAAGCGCTTCAATTAGGTCCACAGTTTCGTGATTAGAAAGCGCGCGAGCACGGTCTTTGCTCATTGTGAATAAACCGCTTTCTAGGGCCGCTAATTTCTCTTCAATGATTGCTTTAGAATCGCTCATAATTTCACCTTTTGTTAAAAGTAAATATTCGGGTAAGGCCTGCAATAATACGCCTGCCCATACCCTGTTAATAATTAGGGCCGCTATGATAAACCATTTACTGCCATTAGTAAGAATACAAATCAAAAATTCTGCGCTTATTCACTGGATAACCCGGTCATCAAGCTTTCTAAGCCATGGTGATGACGGCAGCCAATGGTTATGACTATAGTTCAATCTGACGGTTTGCTCTAAAGCCATTTCAGGATATTATCTATGTAGAATCATCAAAGTAGTAAGCCATGACACAATTACAACAACAAAACTGGCTGCAACAAAATTGGCCGCTTAAAACACGGGCCCTTTTCCTTGCATTGTTATTATCGTTAAGCGCCGCTTTCATCATTGGTTTACCCATCACACGTGCCAGTGTTGAGCAACTAGAGCTGCAATCGGTACAACTGCGCAACACCCTAAGCAAACAAGTGAGCATACAGGCCTCAGAGGCCATCTTTAGCCAAGATCTATTAAGCCTGAATGTCATCCTATCTACCTTGATCAAAGACCCATTAATTCGCTATGGTGCGGTTTATAATTTAAACAATGAAATCATTGCCGAGCAGGGGTTTGCTGATACCGAGCAAGGGCAACCCTTAAGTATTCGCTATCAAAATGAAGTCATCGGTTTGCTTGAAATTCGCTTAGACCGAACCACATTAGACCAATCCATTGGCCGCCTTTACGGCTTATGGTTTGTATTAAGCACTTTGCTTTGCATCATTGGAGGGTTAATTGGTTGGTTAAGCGGACGTTACCTGGGACGAAAGATCGAGCAAACCCAAAGACAAATTCAACGACTCGGTGAAGCGGGCGCTCAGATGAGCATTCATACAATGGCTGAACTGAAACCGTTAAGCCAAACATTGGCTGAGCACCATCAAACATTATTAGGGCAAGCAGCCGTCTCTCAAGCGCTGAATCATTTTTTAGGCAATCCACAGCATCACTCAGAACTCAACCAGGGCAATTCCGATAACACTCCGATACAGCAGCACGCAGCGGCTTTATTCATCAACCCGATTAATTTACCCGTTGTTCAAGCCCAGTTATCGGCATCGGAGTTCGCTGCACTATTAAACCAATATGACCAGCTCATTCAACAGGCAACAGCCCTTTATAATGGTCATGTGGAGCGTCGCTCTGGTAAGGGCATAACGGTATTCTTTGGGGTGCCGGCTATTGATAACAAAGACTGCTTTCATGGTGTTTGCTCAGCTTTGCTGATGATCGGGCTAATCAATGCCTTTAACCAAGCACGTAACCAACGACAACTGCCAGTCATTGATTTTCAACTTGGGTTACATGGTGGCAATGTGACCTTCACACAACTTGATGAAGCGGATACCCCAGCGAATATCAATCAAGGTAGCACCTTACAACTCACTGAAAGACTGACTCGAAAAGCTCAGGCTAATCGCTTGCTGATTTCAGAATACATATTAACGCAAGGGGCTTTGGCCGGTCAGTTGATCTTAAATAAACATGAGAGTATTACCGATCATAACAACGAACAAACCCTCGCGACTTATTGGGTCGATAACTTCACACCCAATTATCAAGCTTTGATTGATCGTCAGGTTCAACACATATGCAGTCAACAACTGCATTCAATATCGTGACCAATTAAGAACATGGATCGATTAGGCACAGTTAGCTATAAAAAAGTGTAAAGGCCATTGATTGATAAACACACCGTGCTAAAATGATAACCATTCTCAACTAAATAGATTGGATCTTTTCATGCGCAACCTTGTTTTGATTTGCTTAATGGCCCTAAGCAGCTTCTCCTTCGCTGATACTGTTAACGTTTATTCCTTCCGTCAGCCATTTTTAATTGAACCCATTTTAGAAAGCTTTACCCAAGAAACAGGCATCCGAGCAAAAGTCATATTTGCTAAAAAAGGCCTGATTCAACGCATAAAACGCGAAGGCAAGTTAAGCCCCGCCGATGTAGTATTAACCTCTAACTTTTCAAAATTGCTGCAATTAAAAACCGATGGCCTAACACAAGCTGCCAACACCAATGGGGACATTGAAAACAATGTGCCTGTTCAATTTAG
>CAJXIT010000085.1 GCA_913054055.1 uncultured Thalassolituus sp. | reverse complement strand
AAACCAGCCGCCGCAACTTTAAATGCCAAAGTAAAAGTAGACTCTTTGGTTAAACCACCCGATGATTTCACCTTGCCATCTTTGATACTGTAATGACGACCACTGCCACTGGCGGTTTGAATTTGAAAGACAATGTCTTTACCCGCAATGTATTCGATACACGCTGGGTTATTTTTAGAGGCTTTTTTTAATACTTGGGCAAGGGCCCATAGCATGAATTTAAATTTCAACATTAGTTTAATCACTTGAACGCGTTTTAATGAGTGGCCTCAATTGTGTAACCATATCTCGGTCTTATGGAGGCCTGTACCGGCGCAGGGCGCGGCAGAATGATAACACGGATGTGCCGAGCATCAATGGCAGACAAGCGCATAGAATATGGGTAATTCTATTTACTGAATGACTGGGTACAAAAAAGGCCACTTTAAGTGGCCTTTTTTCTGAGCGATTAAGAGTTAACCGCTTCTTTTAGTGCTTTACCTGGTTTAAAGCCCACTGAGTTGCTGGCTTTAATGGTAATGGCTTCACCGGTTTGTGGGTTTTTGCCTTGACGCTCTGGACGATGCTTTTGAACAAAGCTACCAAAGCCAACCAGACTAACTGGGTCGTTTTGACGTAAAGCTTCAGTGATTTGGTCCGTAATAATATTAATAATTTCGGATGCTTTGTCCTTGCTGATGTCAGCTTGATCTGCCACGTACGCTGCTAATTCAGGTTTGCGCATTTTTGACCTTTATATTGTTGTTATTTTTATGTTTAAGCCAGCATAGCTGGCAGTTCCTTATTGAGTTTCATCTTTTCAGCAACACGCTCTCCGGTCAAGGTGTAACCGAGCAAATTACCGTCAGAATCTTTAAATAACCCCATTAAATGTGGCGTTTGGCCATCCATTTCCCAATTTCCTTCGCTTCCTATGGCAGGCGGGCAAGTCACAATGGGCAGACTTGGGGTTTTCACCATCACTGGCATCACTGGGTATTTCACCTCTGTGGCGGTACCTGCCAATGTTTTTGCTAAAGCACGGGCACTGTTCATAAGCGGCAATACATACAATAAATGTAAATCGTCTACTTGAGCACAGTCACCTAGGGCATAAACATTGTTTTCAGATGTTTTTAACAAGCGATCGACACAAATGGCACGATCAACCGCCAGCCCGGCTTCTTTAGCTAACTCGGTACGCGCACGAAGTCCAACGGCACTTAATACCACGTCGCAATCTAAGGTGGTGCCGTCATTTAAAATCACGCTATAGCCATCTGCCTGTTGTGTGATTTCATTGGCCGTCTTTTCCATATGTAAGTTCACGCCTAACGCTTCAAGCGCTGGGATTAAGGCTTGACCACAATCGGCGGGAATTAAGTTGGTGAGAGGCTGTTTATCAGGTGCGATTAAGTCAACCGCAAAACCCGCACTGGCCAAATCATGGGCGTATTCAGTACCAACTAAACCAGCTCCAATCACCGCAATGCGTTTTTTACCTTGAACCGCTTGATAAAACGTTTGGTAATCCATCAAATCATTCACATGCAGGGCAAATTCAGCGCCGGGAATGGGTAAATTAATTGGCTCAGCCCCTAGGGCTAACACTAAGTCACTGTATTCAATGGCATCTTGCTGAACAAAAACGGTTTTAGTTTCTGTATCAATCTTATCAATGGTTTGAAAGGTACGGATTTCAACTTTTAATTGCTCTGCCATGGCACCTGCATCGTTCATGGCCAAACCGTTATCATCTTTTTGTTTGCTGAAACCCGTTGATAGCATCGGCTTACTGTATTGGCGACCATCATCAGCGGTCAGCATGATCACGTCACGTTCAGCATCTATCTTGCGAAATTCTTTTACCAAGTTGTAGCCGGCCAAACCGGTACCAATAATCACAAGAGGGGCAGACATAAGATAACCTTAAAGAATACGTGAATTTGATGACTTAAATATATGAAAGCGCTGGAACATGTGCGCTTGTTAGATACTGCTATTAAACGTGCTGTAACGTATCAGCCATGGACTAACATGTCAGCTAATTTGGTTACCCAAACCCTCTGCAAAGCTAGTCCACACCTGCGGGCTTTAGATTTCAATCATCTCGAAATCGTCTTTGCCAACACCGCAATCTGGGCATAACCAATCTTCAGGAATATCACTCCAGCGGGTGCCAGGCTCTAGGCCTTCATCTGGGCAACCTTCCGCTTCATCGTAAATCCAACCACAAACAATACACTGCCACTTTTTATAATCTTGAGACATGTCTCTCTCCTAACAAATACGACGTCTTTAAAAAACGCCGCGCTACCTTACCCAATGTTGGCTTAGTGTACAAATGTTCGCAGTTAATCAAACACTTGATTTAGAGTGATTGTTGCCGCATCCTGCGGCCCATATTTGTTATTATGATCCCCATGTCGTTATCTTTCTCTCCATCATTGTTGCAGCAGCATTGGCTTAATCTCAATCCCATGCCTAACAGCCTTTTACCCCAGCCTTGGCGACAGTGGTTATTAGATACAGGGTCGCTGACACAAAACCTAAAAGAGTTAGCCCCTAATCGATTCTCTGTGCGTGTATTGCACACAGGCTTTACTCGGCCCTCTTTATCAGAAGCGCGCAGCTTAAATATTGCTTTTTGCCAACAGGTATATGTGCGTGAAGTGGCCCTTTGTATCGATGGTCAACCTCATATTTACGCCCGCAGCATCATCCCTAGAAGCACCTTAACAGGCGCCGAGCGTCAGCTATTATTTTTACGCAATAAGCCTCTTGGGGAATTTTTATTTCGACACAAGAGCATGCATCGCGGCCCCATTGAAGTGAAGCAAGGCCAGGTTAATCAGCACGCCATTTGGGCGCGCCGCTCCATTTTTTATGTGAACGATAAACCATTACTGGTGAGCGAATATTTTTTACCTTCGTTATTTTTAATTAAATAAGTTCATGTAATCCATCACCCCCGCTTGAATCCCCGCCACACCCTTTTAAGAATCCAGCTGTTTATCTATGAACTGGTTATTATCTCGCTACCCTAAGCTGCCTCTTTATTTTCAATTAATGCGTTTGGATAAACCCATTGGCATTTATTTGCTGCTATGGCCCACTTTATGGGCCTTATGGATTGCAGGGGAAGGCCACGCCAGCCCCGCCAATGTGATCATTTTTATTTTGGGGGTGATCATCATGCGCAGCGCTGGATGTGTGATCAATGATTATGCGGATCGCCATGTGGATGAACATGTTGAGCGCACTCAGCATCGCCCGCTCGCACAAAAACTTATCAGCGAAAAACAAGCGTTAGGGTTATTTGTAGGGCTATGTGCAACCGCATTTATATTGGTACTGTTCACCAATGAATTCACTGTGTACTTATCATTTGGTGGGTTAGCGTTAGCCAGCCTTTATCCATTTATGAAACGCTACACCCATTTACCTCAAGTGGTATTAGGCGCTGCCTTTGCTTGGGCGGTACCCATGGCGTTTGCCGCCGAGCAAAATGCGTTGCCAGATGTGGTTTGGTTGATCTATGCCGCTACGCTCACTTGGACCGTAGCTTATGATACTCAATATGCCATGGTTGACCGCGAAGACGACTTAAAAATTGGTATCAAAAGCACCGCCATTTTATTTGGCGATGCCGATAAACTGATGATTGGCCTATTACAAGCGATGACCATTTTGAGCTTTATTATGATTGGCTCAAACATTCAGGCTAGCTGGCCTTTTTATGGGGCTGTTTTAGTGGCAACCGGTCTATTCATCTACCACCAATGGTTAATCAAAGATCGTGATAGAGAAAAATGCTTTCAGGCCTTTTTACACAACCATTGGGTAGGGGCCGTTATATTTGCGGGTTTAGTGGCACATTTTCTAATTAAGTCTCCAACAGGAGCCTAAATGGCTAAAACCGAACTTTTTTGGTGAATTATTAGCTTGCTTGTACTGCATCAGCCCCATTGTCATATATTTGTAATAGTTTGAATGTGTAATAACCTTGTCATTAATTCTTAATTTGAGCACATCAATGAAACAGCAGGGTAAAACGATATTAATCGTTGACGATGAAGCGTCCATCCGCGAGATGATTGCCGTGGCCCTTGAGATGGCAGGTTATAACTGTCTTGAAGCCAGCAATACGCAGGAAGCGTATTCCATTATCGTTGACGAAAGTCCAAACATGATTTTGCTAGATTGGATGCTTCCGGGCACCAGTGGCATTGAATTCGCCCGTCGCCTTAAGCGCGATGAGCGCACAAGTGAAACCCCCATTATCATGCTAACCGCCAAAGGCGAAGAAGATAATAAGATTTTGGGGTTAGAAGCAGGCGCAGATGATTACATCACCAAGCCGTTCTCTCCAAGAGAGTTGGTGGCACGCTTAAAAGCTGTGTTGCGCAGAGCAACGCCTGCGGGCGTTGAAAATCCTATTGATATTAATGGCTTAGTGTTAGATCCTGCTAGCCACAGAGTGAGTGCTAACAGCACACCTTTGGATATTGGCCCAACTGAATATCGTTTGCTGCAGTTTTTCATGACCCACCAAGAGCGTGCCTATAGCCGTACGCAATTACTGGATCAAGTTTGGGGTGGAAACGTTTACGTTGAAGAACGCACTGTAGATGTTCACATTCGTCGCCTGCGCAAAGCATTAGGTGGCGACCATGAACATTTGATTCAAACCGTTCGTGGCACTGGATATCGCTTTTCGACCAAAGCGTCTTAACGGGTTAAGATGCTGGGTATGAAGTAGTCGCCGTTCGAGAAACAAAGTTTTGTTTCTCGAGAAAAGCATCATAACTAGAAGATAAGTTAAGCACTGTATGAATCAAGATTGGCACATCGCCGTACGTCGGATTGTTATGGCGTTCATTATTGCTGGTCTCATTGGCGCCATGTTTGACGCTTTCGCATGGGGCCTTGCCATAACCGGTATTAGCTACATTACTTGGCATTACCTGCAACTTCGAAAACTGCATATTTGGTTAAAAAACCCTGACCTAAAAGATCCTCCTGATAGCTATGGCTTATGGGGTGCCATTTTTGATGATGTGTTTCGTCTGCAAAACCGCCAAAAGAAATCCCGAAAACGCTTAAAAGCCGTGATTCGCCGCGTACAAGACTCCACCACCGCCCTGCGTGACGGCGTATTAATGGTGAACAACAATGGCGAGCTAGAATGGTGGAATGAATCTGCTGGACGCTTATTAGGCCTGAAAGAACAGCATGACATTGGCCATCCCATTACCAACCTGGTAAGGGCCCCTGAATTTAAAGAGTATTTTGAACACTCTCAATACGATACTCCCCTTGAGATTCCCTCACCGGTGAATCACGAGCAAATATTACAAATTACCCTGACTCTATTTGGCAAAAAAGACCGCTTAATTGTGTGCCGTGACATTACTCATATGAAACAGCTGGAAGCCATGCGTCATGATTTCATTGCCAACGCCAGTCACGAACTGCGCACACCACTGACCGTGATCTCTGGCTACTTAGAAACCTTTATTGAATACAAGGATCAGGTCCCCTCACGCTGGGGCCGCGCCCTTGATCAAATGCACCAGCAAAGCCAGCGCATGGAAAACCTCATTAATGACCTATTGATGCTGAGCCGCTTAGAAAGTGGCCATGACTTGCAGCATGTAAAGGTGCCCATGCCTGCGGTGTTAAAACGCATTCAAAACGATGCTTTGGAGCTAAGCGCAGGCAAGCACACCATCACCATGGAATGCGAATCTGTGGATATTATTGGTAATGAATCAGAACTGTGTAGCGCCTTTAGTAACCTGATTTTTAATGCCATTAAATACACACCCGATGGTGGCGAAGTGCATATAAAATGGTTTAAAGATCACAAGGGGCTAAACCTTTCGGTACAAGATAACGGCTTGGGCATTGATAGTATGCACATCCCTAGATTAACGGAACGCTTTTATCGGGCTGACCCAAGTCGCCACAGTGAAACTGGCGGCACGGGTTTAGGTTTGGCCATCGTCAAACACGTTTTATTGCGTCATGACGGTCAATTAGAAGTGAAAAGTGCCATAGGAAAAGGCAGTACCTTTACTTGCCACCTACCGGCATCTCGCGCTGCCTAATCACAAACACCTCTGCTGCAGCCCTTTATTATCAAAGGGCTTACAAAAAATTACATTTTGTAAAATTTAATTTTAGAAAATGAACTAGCGTACTTTAGCCACAAATTTTGACAGGGCTTCTAGTTTTTCAGGGTCTACGTCGTCGTAGCGTACCATCATGTTATACAACTCCCCATCAATGCGTTTATCAGGGGATGTGGTGGCGCTGACAAAGCAATTTACCCGCGCCACAATGTCTTCGGCCTTGCTAACGATATCCACAACAACTTGATCAAATAGCCTTGGCACCCCTTCTTCACGCTTCACAATTAGCATCATTTCATTCAAATTAATGTCTTTCACTATGCAGCGTAATTCTTGCCCATCTGCTGTTCTAACATGGGCCAAAGCAACCGATCCACCAGTACTTGGTTTCTTCTTTGGTGAAGCGGGTTTTGCATTGGGCTTAGGATCAACTAATTGCTCTGTTTTAGAGTTCCCAGCTAATAAACTGGCGCTGCCACCTCCCACTGGCGAAGCAGGCTTATTGCCAGCAGCAGGCGCTGAGCCACCCGTTAACAAACTGGCATTATCCGTTGAGGCTTGTTGTGCCTGACGTGCGGTTTGAGTAGGGCTGGTTTTATAAAATTTGTAAATGAGCCGAGCCAACTTGGTACCTAGCTGTTCATTACTGAATGGCTTGCCAATGTAGTCACTGACACCGGCTTCCACGGCTTTCACAATATGGCTTTTTTCACTTCGGCTGGTGATCATCATGAACGGAATCTTGGTATAGCGCTCATCACTGCGCATCCATTGCAGAACTTCTAAGCCGCTCATATTTGGCATTTCCCAATCACACAAAATCACATGATAAGTGCCACTTTTCATCATGGTTTGCGCTTTCAGACCATCCGCTGCATCATCCACCTTGGCATTAGGGAACTGAGCTTTTACGGCTTTTTTAACCAGGTCGCGGATAAACGTCGCATCATCCACTACTAAAATGTTCAGCGCCTTCTTGGCTACTCCTGACTACTTCCTTCATTTAGCCTAGCACAACCTATTCAGGTCTAAAGCTTGCCAAGCAAATAGTTCTCACGGGGTTTCATGTTTATAAATAATCGGCTAAATCCAGAGGCTGCAACCTTAGGTGGGTTTCACTCACCGCCATCTGTTTGAGCTTCACATGTCGAAACTGTAAGTCCAGTTTTACAAGCTGAACCACTTCTTCGGTTAATGCAGTGGGGCAATTCAAACCAAGGTATATGGCTTTGATCACGGCTTTAGGTATTTTGAACACTTCGCTCTGATCCGGGGACTGTAACAACCTTAACAAACGAGACTCCTTTTCATAAGCAGCGTGCTCAGGACGACTAAATGCGGCCGGAAATGGCATTTGCTTACTAGGGAATGGAGGCCGTAAATCATCATATTGCACAGCCTGAAAAATCTGCGGCAAAGCATCATAACGACTGCCTGTAAAGTATTCATGCTCCGTATCCAGTTCAATAGCCAGACCGGTATGGTTCTCACCATGCCGCTCCCATATCGTGTCTAGCTGTAAGTTTGGGAACAGTCTTAAACAACACACTTTTGCATATTGTGAGGCATCGGGTAGCGGGCTGGGCGGTGCTTTAGCTGCAATAAGGCTGGGCTCTATTTTCTTTTTATTCTGCTTAGCCTGATCTAAATAATATTCCCATGTCACCATGGATTTAATATGTGGGTCTAAATTGTCATAAACCTTAATTAAAGCTTGTTCAAATTCAGATTCTGACAAGGTAGTTTCTTGATAACTTCGGTGCACTTTTTTATTGGCTATGAATGGGTCATTCAACGACAACACAGACTGGAACTTCAGTCTTAAGTTTTTCAGCCCTGCCATATCTTTTGAAGAAATAAACGTGTACATTTTTACAGATTAGACCCAATCCTAACCTGCCAATAAGTCTGTACTGGCCATTCTATCCCTCTTTATTCATTAGCCAAAAATCGCCTGTAAGCACAAAGACATAGGGCTTGTAAGATATATCTTACAAGCCATGTGAGATAAGCCATGAACAAAGCGCCAGAGATAGTAAAATAGAACAAATGTCCCGCCTGAAACCCTTGTTATTACTGGCCATTAATTTTTGTTCATTATTTGTGCTCTTAATATCCTTGCATCACCATCAGACAAACGGCTGGTATTTGCTAAAGTAGCACTCGTTCAGGACGAACACGAAGGACAACAATCAGGACGATTGAGTATGTGCAAGGACAAACGGTCAGGATGACAGTTTAGCACTAATGGATGATCAATCAGGATGATTGAGGAACACGGAAGTGTTCAAAGGATTGAATAGACCGCTATTGGAAGGTGGACCTAGGGTGCTTTGGCAGGAAACAATCAGGATGATTGTTCCTGTCACTTTAGCCTCTTCCCTTTTTTTGCTTTAACTCTGCTTTACTTCCCTAAGTTTTATCTCGTTAGCTTTTTCTGGTAATTGGAAGGTCTGATACATTCAGGGTCTTTGCCATGCAACATTCAGAATGATTGCTCTTGTCACTTTAGCCTATACCCTTTTCGGGTTTCACTGCGCTTTCCTGAGAACAATGCCCGTCTCACCAAAGTTTATTCAGCCACCAAGCTAATCGCCAAGCTGCACGACCTAACTGCTGCTTACTAATGTCTTCGGCTTTCTCAAGGTACTCTGCTTTCACTTTTCGATTTTCTTTGGTCTGGTAAACAAATTCTACTGCCAACTGATGGCTTTCTTCTGCCCAGGTTTTAGGATTGTTTACTGGCACTTCAATGCTGTTCTTTAATATGGTCGCACTGATGCCTTGCCAGTCTTCTGCAATACGGGCCACCAATTGATGGTCCCAAAGTTTGTGTAGGCTGACCGTACTGTCTTCATACTTTACTTCGTACCAGTTGCCGCCTCGATCTTCCTTTAAGCCCGCATGTAAAGGTTGATGAATGTCTCCAATCAAATGGATGATCATTCTTAAGGCTAATCGCTGCTCTTTTCGTGAGCCGGTTTTAGCCACCTTGCTAAAGGTTTTGATGGCTTCAACAATGCACTTGTCTTTTTTACAGTCTCGCGCTCGGTTGTATTGACTGGCTGCTTTTGGAAGGTTCACATAATGCATGGGCTTTAAATAATTAAAGCGCTCATCACTTTTAATGTGATCAGCCCAAACACTCGCGTTAATGAATTTGTCTTGCCCTGAGCCCAAAATGCGCTCTACATTTTGTTTAGCATATGGCGTGAGATGCTGCCAAGCCATGGCCGCCACGGCTTTATGACCGGTATCCCCATAAGAAAATGCCCATTGAGATGCCAACAGAGCAAGTAAAAAGCTAATTGATTTGATCATTATTATTTTTCTATTTAATGCAATTGTTAGCCATAAGTATAAGACCTATCGCTAACAGAGTCTTGAGGCAATCGGCCTAGGATTTGTGATATCGCTCAGCTAATACACCCAATATGATGAATGCAGCCAGCACCACCAGGGGCAAATAGATGTCTGGTACTTGCAGCATTAAACTTTTTACTTGGCCCGATCCCCAAACCGTTGCCGTGCCGTAACCCAATGTACAGAGCAGTACAAAAGCTGTGATACGAAGGACAAATGGGTAAGGTTTAACAAACACTCTCACAGTGCGATTAATGGCATCCCCATAGATGACCACCAATGTGGCCACAAAGGCCACGGCTAATTGCCCGTTATGGGGCTTAATAAATTCAGCCCCTTGAATCAATAGGTCTGTTATCCAACTCATGTTATTTCCTAATCTCTATCATGTATTTTTCAGCTTAGAAGATCGTCTTTTCACCATGTAGTTTTTTGTAATTCATTGTTTTGACGCCCCTGCAAAAGGCCATTAAAAGCCATTCAACCTATTGTTTTTAAAGTAAAAATTCATACCTAGCACTAGATACTTTTTGTCACTCATTCCCATAGGTTATATATGAACAAACCTTGTATGTCACATGGGTCTAGACACCATCACAATTATTTTGAGCTTTGTGTCACACTTCTTATTAGATAAAAATACGAAACGGACTGTCTCAGATGTCGCAACAACCTTATCGTCTTGGTGACCTTTTAATAAAAAAGCATTTGATTGCCACCGAGCAGTTAGATGAGGCTTTGCGCTACCAAAAAGTGAATGACCAGCAATTAGGAGAAGCCCTGATTGAATTGGGTTATGTGACTCAACGTCAAATCAACCGTGCGTTAAAAAAGCAGAACTACATTCGTTTATATGCCGCGTGTGCCGCTTTTTTCATGGCCCCCTTCAGTATGTGCCAGGCTGAACCAGATCGCATAGAAGACCTACCAGAATACAGTTACACTCAGGTAGCAGATGCACAATACGCTGATGAATATGCCTACGATAATTTTTCTGTTAATCAGAACGCCAATGGGGCCAAGCTCGACCTCATTGAGATCACTACCGCCGCTGTTTGGTATTTATCTCAGGGCGGCATTCAAGAAAGCGGCCTTCAAACCGTTCCCGTGAAGCTAAACTTAACCTCCTTAAGTAACACATATACAGTCAATATGAGCATTAGCTTCTAGCCTATTCGCCGCCCCGTCGTAGATATACTAAGCTTTAAAGACTTAAAGTTTAGCGACGCACTTTTCATGGAAAACCCGCTTACTCGGCATGAGGCCGAGCTCATCCAGCATAGTTTTAACAGAATAGAGCCCGGCTCCATCGGCATCGCCCATTTGTTTTATCAAACGTTATTTGAGCGCCATCCTGACATGGTGGCTTTATTCCCTGACGACATGACCCGACAAAAGAAGAAAATAGCGGACACCCTGAATATTGTGGTGAATGGGTGTATGTTTATTCACAAGCTGAAACATTCATTAGAAGAACTTGGAAGGGTGCACAAGCCATTCAAGGCCACACAAAAAGATTATGACGCTGTCATCGATGCTCTGATTTATAGCTTAGAAAAGCAATGCATTGAGCACTGGTCTGAAGAAACCGCCTTAGCATGGAGAAAAGTTCTGCAATACATCTCCAACATTATGATGTCGGTATAAAACCTATTCCCTAGGATGCAAAAAGCCCGTTTAGTTTTCACTAAACGGGCTTTTTAGTATTAGTGGTGCCGACACCAAGAGTCGAACTCGGGACCTACTGATTAC
>CAJXIT010000084.1 GCA_913054055.1 uncultured Thalassolituus sp. | reverse complement strand
ATTCTATTTCTTTACCTATTTCTTTATTAACCTAAACAAAATCAGCACTATTTTTGATTCTAGCTAAGCAGCCATTCATTTAATTCTTTTAAATCATGAACCATATGAATTGGCCCACTGTTTTCTAGCTTATCTTGAGCATGAGCACCATGAGTAATTCCGATACTATCAACCCCTGCCGCTTTTGCCATATCTAAATCAAACGTTGTATCTCCCACCATCAACATGGCATCAGGCTCAACCCCCAAGGCACCTGACAACTCCTCCAACATAAGAGGATGAGGCTTTGACTTTGTCTCATCTGCACAACGACTATCTGCAAACAAATGCCCTGTTTTTAGCTCTCTAAACGCTTTATCCAACCCTGCACGACTCTTCCCAGTGGCCACTGCTAGGTCTAAGCTTGCTTTTGATAAGTTATCCAACAACACATCCGCATGCTCAAAAAATTTAACGGCCGGCCGAGCCTCTCCCATAAAATACTTATTATATAAAGCCCGCATATTATTTACCTGAAGATCACTCCCCTTCAACTCAGGCCACAACTGACAAATTGCCTCTGGTAACCCCAAGCCAATAATCTGCTTAATTTCAAAATCCGAAAGCGCACTCAATTGCGCTTCACGAGACGCTAACTGCATGGACTCAACAATACGACCAGTGGAATCAACCAGCGTACCATCCCAATCAAAAATTATTGCTTGGTATTTCATATCTATATACTTTGTACTTAAATGATTAATTACTAATTAATTGCCACAAGGCCATTTAAAAAATCTCGATACGCCTCATCCAATGGCGCCTCAATAAACATACTTTCTTCTGTTTGCGGATGCTTAAATCGTAAAGACTGGGCATGCAAAAACATTCTTTTCGCACCCTGCTTTTTAGATGACTTTAATTGCTCATCCGAAGCATATTTATCATCCCCCACAATAGAGTACCCACTGAACTGACAATGCACTCTAATTTGATGAGTTCGACCCGTTACCGGCTCCGCATTAATTAAAGTGTGCTCTTCAAATCGACGTTCCAAAGAATAACGAGTATGACAAGGCTTACCCTCTTGAGAAGCTTTCACCACCCGCTCTCCTGATTTCAATTCATTCTTGATCAAAGGAACGGTGACATCTTTTAAATGTTTTGGCCAATTACCATAAACCAAAGCCAAGTATCGCTTTTTCATGCCCGATTTATTTTGCAACATTTTATGAAGCGCAACCAAGGTTGTGCGCTTCTTAGCCACCAAAATCACACCGGACGTATCTCTATCCAACCTATGCACTAACTCTAAACGCTTACACTGGGGCCTTATTACCCTTAACGCCTCTATTAAACCCAGGCTGATACCACTGCCACCATGAACAGCCATACCACGAGGTTTATTAACCGCCAACAAGTAGTCATCTTCAAAAATAATGGCTTTTTCAATATCCGCTGCCATCTTATTTGGAACATTGGCAGGCTCAGAAGCCTCCTTCACCCTAACAGGGGGGATGCGTACAACATCACCTAAGGACACTTTATAGTCAGGTTTGGTGCGCCCCTTATTAACCCGAACCTCGCCTTTACGTATAATTCTATAAATCAGCGACTTAGGTGCACCTTTAATGCGCGACATCAGGAAGTTATCAAGACGCTGACCCACATAATCTTCACTCACTTCTTCGAAAATCACGGCTCGCTTAGAATTTTCAGTCATATAAAACTCATAGTTAAGAAAAAGCAGTTTGACGCTTTGCTATTATTTGCTATATTCAGCAGTTCCGGATGCGCCTAGGGTCATTAACCCTGAACAACAATGGGCCCGGATGATAACGTAAGTTAGGAAGTGTTAGATAGAAACTTCCCAAAAATTTGGTATTTGCCGGCAAAAAAGACCGACAAATTATAAAAATGATACGTTCTGATGAAGCAAGGGGTCTTGCTATATCAGCTTATGTTTCGTGTTGGTGTTAGGCGATTAAAGAACAAGCCACTAAAACACCCCTGTGTGGAATGCAGTCATTCCTAATATCGGTATAAAAGATTCACACAAAGCACGCATAAATATTTTGATTCGCTCAGCCCTTGTGTTCTCGAACGCATAAATATGAGCTATACATGAAAAGAATGCTAATCAACGCGACACAGCAGGAAGAGCTGCGCGTTGCGCTTGTCGATGGACAGCGCCTATACGATCTAGACATCGAACCAACCACTCGCCAACAAAAGAAAGCGAACATCTACAAAGGGAAAATCACCCGAATTGAGCCAAGCTTAGAAGCGGCTTTTGTAGACTTTGGCGCAGAACGCCATGGCTTCCTCCCCCTTAAAGAAATTTCTCGCGAATACTTTAAAACCTCTGTTTCTGGTCGCCCAAACATCAAGGATGTGATCGAAGAAGGTCAAGAAGTCATCGTTCAAGTAGACAAAGAAGAACGTGGCAACAAAGGCGCAGCCTTAACCACAATGATCAGCCTTGCTGGTCGCTATCTTGTGGTCATGCCAAATAATGCCCGTGCCGGCGGCATCTCTCGTCGCATCGAAGGTGATGAGCGCAACCAAATTCGTGACGCCATGCGTGACGTAACGGTTCCTAACAACATGGGCGTAATCGTTCGCACCGCTGGTATTGGCCGTGAATCTCAAGACCTACAATGGGATCTGGATTACCTTTGCCAATTATGGGATGCCATCAAAGGCGCTAACGACCGCCGTGAAGCCCCTTGCCTATTGCTTCAAGAAAGCAATGTGGTGATTCGCGCTATACGCGACTACTTACGCCAAGACATCGGCGAAGTGCTTATTGATGACAAAGCTGTTTTTGAAGAAGCATTAAGCTTTGTTCAACAAGTTATGCCTCAGTACGAAAACAAAATTAAGCTTTACCAGGACACCACTCCACTATTTAGCCGATACCAAATCGAAGCGCAAATCGAAACAGCGTTCCAACGTGAAGTTAAACTGCCTTCAGGTGGCTCAATCGTTATTGATACCACTGAAGCCCTTATTTCTATCGATATTAACTCTTCTCGCTCTACCAAGGGTTCTGATATCGAAGACACCGCGGTCAATACTAACCTTGAAGCGGCTGATGAAATTGCACGTCAATTACGCCTACGCGACATTGGCGGCCTAATCGTTATCGACTTCATTGATATGACGTCGAACAAAAACCAAAGAGCCGTAGAAAACCAAGTTAAAGATGCCCTAGAAATTGACCGCGCCCGCGTTCAAGTTGGCCGCATCTCTCGCTTCGGCTTACTAGAAATGTCTCGTCAGCGTTTACGCCCTTCACTAGGCGAAACCAGTGGACACGTTTGTCCTCGCTGTGAAGGCACTGGGGTTGTGCGTGACATGCGCTCACTAAGCCTATCTTTAATTCGCTTAATCGAAGAAGAAGCCACTAAAGACAACACGTCTCAAGTGCGTGTAATTGCACCGCTTGAAGTGAGCACATTCCTAACGAATGATAAGCGCAACGAAATCATTGATATTGAGAAACGTCATAACACTCAAATCGCAATCATTCCAAATCCTAACTTCCAAACACCGCATTTTGAAGTATTACGAGTTCGCGAAAACGACAACGTCGCTGACCAAGTTAGCTTTGAAATTAAATATGAAAAAGAATTGGCAGCAGAAGCCTCTCCAGCGGCCGTTAAAGAAACAGCAGCTGTTAAGTCTGTTTCTAACAAACGCGCACCTGCTCCAGTTAAAAAAGAAGTAAAAGAACCTGGTTTATTTAGCAAGCTAGCCTCTGCAATTGGATCAATCTTCTCAGCCGAAGAAGAACCAAAGAAAAAACCAGCTGCCAAAAACACCAAAAACAAGCGCAACAGCAATAACCGTAACGGTCGACCACAGCAAAACCGTGCGAACAACCGCAACAATAACGGTAATCGCAGCAATAACCGCAACAACAATAACAATCGCAATAGTCGCAATAAAGACAACCGCTCTGAACAACGTCGCGATCGCAACGAAAGTCGCAACGAAAGTCGCAACGAAAGTCGCAATGAGCGCAATAATGAACGCGGTAACGATCGCAATAATGATAATCGTAACGAGCGTTCTTCTGAAAACAAAGGCAACAACAATGCACGTCGTCGTAACCGCTCGAACCAAACGGCTAAGTTAGATGAGAACGTCACTCGCAAAGTGGCTGACATTGAAAATACAAACCCTAAGCCAGCCGCTCCTGCCAAGCCTGAAACAGCTAAGCAAGAGGCTCCTAAACAAGAAGCAGTAAAAGCGCCAAGCAACGAGCAAGTTAATAAGCCCATTGCAACTGAATCAAAACCAACTGCTCCTGCTAAACCAGAAGTAAAAGCAGAAACCCCAGTAAAAGCCGAAGCTAAACCTGAAACTAAGGTAGAAGCGAAAGCCGCTACACCAAAAGCAGAAACTAAAGCACCCGAAGTAAAACCTGCTTCAAGCGGCACACCTGGACGAGCATATAACGACCCAAGGGAAGTTAAACGCCGTCGCCTTGAAGCCGAAGCACGAGCAAAAGAAACATCAGAATAATCATTCTGACAAACTAAAAAAGGGATGCTAAGCATCCCTTTTTTATTGCCTACCGTTAAAACTCTCTCCCTAAAACAAAGCACCTATGGTGTTTTTGCCACAAGATAGAACTGTTTCTGGCATTTATGGTCGAATCATTTAATGAATTCACATGAAACTTAATATTGCATGTATTAATATGCCTAAATATTGGAAGCTTTGAGCCAATACACCACATTAAAGTGTGTAAAGTGCTATAAATAAGTTAATACAGGTATGTTTTATACCAAGATACATTTCAAAAGGATTAACCGATAAATGTTGCGCCAACTAATAATAATCTCAGCGTTTTGCTTTACGGGTTTTTCATACGCCAGCAACACCTCGTCAGACTTAAAGCCTGAGGCTGAACACCCCTTAACCAATCGCGCAGTTGTTCATCATTTATATCAACATCATTATTCTAGAAAATACATGAATGATGAATTCTCTGAAAAAGTATACGACCGTTATTTAGAAATTCTCGACAACACTCGCTCCTACTTCACAGCCAGTGACATTCAAGAATTTGAATCACTTCGCTTCCAGCTAGACGAAGCAATTAAAACCAACGATTTAAAACCAGCTTACACCATTTACAATCGCTACCAAAAACGAGCCATCGAACGCTTAGATTTCGCATTAACTCTACTAAATAAAGGCATTAAACAGTTCAACTTCAAAAAGGATGAATCACTAGAACTGGATCGAGAGAAAGCACCATGGGCAAAAAACGCAAAAGAGCTGGACCAACTTTGGCGCAAACGCATTAAAAACACCGTATTAAACCTTAAACTTGCCAAGAAAGATGACGATAAAATTCTAGAGCTTTTAAAAAAGCGCTACACCAGCCAATTAAATCGAATCAAACAAATTAATTCTGAAGATGCTTTTCAATCTTACATGAATGCCATAACACATACGTTTGATCCACATACTCAATACATGTCCCCTCGCAACAGCGAAAACTTTAACATTAACATGAGTCTATCCTTGCAAGGAATCGGTGCAGTTCTAAGAAGTGAGAATGAGAACACCATAGTTGAAAGACTCGTAACTGGTGGACCTGCCGATAAAGCTGGTCAACTGAAACCCAGTGACAAAATTGTAGGCGTTGCCCAAGGCAAAGATGAAATGGTCGACGTAATTGGCTGGCGCTTAGATGAAGTAGTCGATCTGATTCGTGGCCCTAAGGACAGCACTGTACGACTAGACATCATTTCAGGCAGCGGCCAAAGCGAAAAGCACCATGAAATCGCTATTGTAAGAGACGAAGTCAAACTAGAAGACAGAGCCGCCCAAAGCGAAACAATCGAAATTAAGCGCAAAGATAAAGAGTATAAAGTTGGTGTCATTGATATCCCTGCTTTCTATGCAGACTTTGAAGCTAAAAATGCAAATGATCCAAATTATCGCAGCACCACACGGGACGTCAGTAACCTAATTAAAGACCTCCAAAAAGACAACATCGATGGTTTAATCATTGATTTAAGAAACAATGGAGGTGGCTCTCTTGCAGAAGTAAATAACTTAGTAGGCTTATTCATCCCTAAAGGCCCTACGGTGCAAGTACATTATAGTTTTGGACATACCCAAGTACTGGCCGATCAAGATCCAGCACAACTCTACACAGGCCCTCTTGTGGTGCTAACTAACCGCTTAAGCGCCAGTGCTTCAGAGATTTTCGCAGGGGCCATTCAAGATTACGGCCGTGGAGTAGTAGTTGGCAGCCAAACTTTTGGTAAAGGCTCTGTACAAACCCTTATCCCGCTTTTTAGAGGTCAAATGAAGGTAACCAATGCTAAGTTTTATCGCGTTAGTGGTGAAAGTACACAGCACAGAGGTGTAATCCCAGACATTTTATATCCTGAGATATATGACGTAGATAAGATTGGTGAAAGTGCATTAGAAGAAGCCCTACCCTGGGATAAAATTGCAGCCTCTAAATTTAATCTACAAGGAAATATTTCCAACTCGATCAGCACTTTGAAGCAGCAGCATGAGAAACGCATTCTTGATAACCCCGACTTCACCTATTTGAATGAGCAAGTTGAATTCTTAAAAGAATTAAGAAACGACACCATCATATCCCTCAATATCGAAACGCGAGAAATTGAACGCAAAGAAACCGAACAGCGTCGCTTAGCCCTTGAAAATAAACGAAGAAAAGCCAAAGGAATGGAGCTTCTTACCGAACTAGAAGATGCAGACAAGGACGACGATAAAGACGACAAAAAAGAGAATGAAGATAGCGAGAAAAATAAATCAGAAGACGCTCTGCTTTTAGAAGGCGGTGAAATACTGGTAGACTTCATGAAGCTTACCAACAGAGCCTCATAAAAAACTATTAAAAAATATTACATGATAAAAAATACCCAGACTGCAAAACAGGCTGGGTATTTTTTTGCTTAAGCTTATTATTTAATCCACTTAACAGCTAGCTGAATCACATTATTACCCCTGACTCTTTAAAGAGCTGAAAATCAAAATTGGATTATTACGAGATACGATTCAAACCATTCAACGCAGCTATTCGATAAGCTTCCGCCATAGTTGGATAGTTAAAGGTATTATTGACGAAATAGCGAACAGTATTACCCGCTCCTTCTTGCTTCATAATAGCTTGCCCAATGTGAACAATCTCTGACGCTTGGTCTCCAAAACAATGAATACCTAAGATTTCTAATGTATCTCTATTGAAGAGTATTTTTAGCATCCCCACGTGCTCCCCCGTTATCTGAGCTCGTGCAATACTTTTGAAAAATGCCTGCCCCACCTCATAAGGCACCTTCTCATCAGTCAATTCCCTTTCGGTTTTACCAACAGAACTGATCTCTGGAATAGTATAGATACCCGTAGGCACATCAGTAACAAACCAATAATCATCATCACCAGCCAAATGAGCGGCTGCACTGCGACCTTGGTCATAAGCGGCACTAGCAAGACTAGGCCAACCAACAACATCACCTACTGCATAAACATGATCGGCAGATGTTTTATAGTTTTCATCCACTTCAATTTGACCACGACTATTGGGCTCAATATTCACATGCTCCAAACCTAAACCTGCAGTATTACCGCTACGGCCTGCCGCCCAGAGTAAAGCATCCGCTTTAATCTTCTTACCTGACTTAAAGTTCATAGTGACACTGGTATCGTCAGTATCCACTGAGTCATAAATTTCATTATGACGAATTAATACACCATTATTTCTTAAGTGGTAACTCAAGGCATCACTGATCTCATCATCAAGGAATGGAAGCAAACGCTCACCGGGATTAATTAAATCCACTTTTACACCCAAACCACTAAAAATAGACGCATACTCAGAACCAATTACCCCTGCACCATAAATAATAATGGTTCTCGGTGTGTGCTCCAATTTCAGAATAGTATCTGAGTCATAAACACGCTCATGATTAAAATCGACGTTTGGCGGACGGAAAGGTGATGAGCCGGTTGCCACAACAATTTGCTCTGCGTGTAATCGAGTACTTGATGCAGGGCCGTCAAGGATCTCTATGGTATGGGTATCAACAAACTGACCACGACCATGATAAAGATGAATACGGTTACGACTATAAAATTCGGTTCTTAGCTTAACTTGCTTAGCAATAACACGCTCAGCCGTTTTTAAAACTCGTGGAAAACTAAACCACCTTGGCTCACCAATATCACGGAACATTGGGTTGGTGTTGTAGGAAATAATTTGTTTTACAGAGTGACGCAATGCTTTAGAAGGAATAGTACCCCAGTGAGTACAACTGCCTCCTACAACTTGAGCCTCTTCTATGACTGCAACTTTTTTCCCTTTTTTTGCAGCATTCATTGCTGCCCCTTCACCAGAAGGACCGGTACCCAACACAATTACGTCATAATGATAATCAGCCATTTGAACTCCCTATTAGTGTTCTAAACCCTACATCCCTAACCTATTTTTAATTAGGATGTACGTATCATGTTTATTTTTGACTCGCATCGTATGCTAAGTCAGATTTTTTCGCCTTTTGGGCTTTTTCAACTTCGGTTTCACAGATGGCTTTATCACCACCACATACGTCGCACGCGGTTTCCATTCCAATGGCACTCATACCACCACACGAACCACTTATGGGCTTGCGACCCATTAAAATGCCAACGGCCATTAATACCACCACAATTAGCATAAACGTGAATACAACTAAAAACATTTCCATGACAAACCTCAGCTATGGATTAAACCAGCCACTAAAAGCCGGTGTTAGATACTCTTCAAACTCACCCTGCTCATTACGAACAATCAGGTAAGCTTTCACTTTATTCTTTATTGCAAACGCCTTTGCTTTTTCTTTGCCCATTACAAGCATAGCAGTCGCCAACGCATCGGCACGGGCACATTCTAGGTCTATAACCGTTACAGATGCTAAATCATGTTCGACCGGCCTACCCGTTTTTGGGTCAATGGTGTGGCTATAGCGCCTACCTTCTAATTCAAAGTAATTCCGATAATCGCCAGATGTGGCAATGGCCACATCACTAACCGGCAATATTTTCTGAACTTTACGCTGGTGCAGATCTGGCGTTTCAATGGCAATTCGCCAAGGCTTTCCTTCAGCCTTTTGCCCTTTCGCACGCATTTCTCCGCCAATTTCCACTAAATAAGCGTTAATTCCAATCTCATCCAATACATCAGCCACCTTATCAACCGCATAACCCTTTGCAACCGCAGACAAGTCTATATAACGATCATGGCTTTTGGATAATATACCTTGGTCTAAGTCCACCTGATTCAAACCGATTTTGGACAGTCTATTTTTGATCTCAGTATCAAGTGGAGTTTTATTTGGGGATTTATCTGGACCAAACCCCCATAAATTGACCAATGGTCCAATCGAGACATCAAAATACCCATCAGTCTGTTTATACAAAGTTTTGGACAATGCCATCACTTCAGAGAAGTCTTTACTAATAGCCTGCGTTGCAGGTGCATTGGATAGATTAAATCGAGAAAGCTCACTGCTTTTGTCGTAGGTCGACATTTCAGTATTCAATGCGATAAGAAGCGCATCAATCCGCGTTTTGAGCTTAGTAATAGACACATCAGAAACTTGTTTCGGCCAGATAATGGAGTAGGTAGTCCCCATTGTCCGCCCTTTGATTGCATCTACTTTTATTGCTTGGTCAGTACACCCTAACAACTGAAAAGCCAACACAAAAAATAGAGCCAAAAACTTCATATATACTCCCAAAACAATGCACTAAGTATAGCCAATTAGAACTAAAGCCTCTATCTACTAACGCTTTTAAAGCAAAATTACTTACTCTGATTCAGAGATAAACCTGAGTTTAATCACAATAGTTTATTCAAGGCATAAAAAAGCCCGATAAATCGGGCCCTGAGTCACCTGTAAATGAGATTCTAATTAGCAACTAAAAGCTGCTGCAACCTTAACTCCCCTGAAGAGGTTAATTGCCAGTAGTTCCTTAAACCACTTTGTTCACTGGCAACATTTTCAATGACTCCAGCTCCTTTTAAATAGGCTTTTAAACGCTGAAATTCAATTTCATTGCACTTTACATCCCCTACGGCATGGCCATCGGGCACTTTATCTAAAAACTGGGATTGATACGCTTCTTCAATATAAGCCTGTAAAGCAGAGCGCATTCGGTCTTCTGTCACAGGGGATGTCATCATTGTCCCTATACTAAAAAATGCATTCTCCCAAGTCATATCGATGCTCAACTCAACATCATGACAATTGCCATGAGCAAATACTTTTCCGGTGAACTTCAAAGGGTAAGAATCCATCTTAAACAAAGTATCTGTAATGGCTTGCTGCATTTTTTGCGATTCAGCAATATTTTCCTTTTTAGCACCTACTTTAAACTGAGGCTTTAAATGATCCCTTAATACCTGGCGGGCCAGCAACAAAATATCTTCTTTAGTGCTCCAGTATTTAAACGTCCCTGACATCATTAGTCGATGAAGCGATTTTAAACGCTGCACTGAAGTATCGGTCAAACCTTTAAGCTCTGCATTCTTCAAAAGAGCAATTACGGTTTTTTGTTTACTTTTAGCGTAAACCGCTTCACGGTGTATAAAACTTTCGCCGCTGTCAGAGATAATTCCATAGCTATCTCCTACCAATAAAATGTAGATATCACACTTATCTATGGCCTCGCGAACCACCTTCCAATCATACTCTCCGGACTGAGGTCCAAAATAAGTCGAAACAGGAAGCCCACCTAGCTGCATTACCACTCGATTTAAAGTGTACATCGAAGTCATGCAGTCGTTCACATCTGCACTTATAAAGACAATTGGGGATTTTTTTGGCGAAATAGCCATATTTAATTAACTTCCGAGATTAAATCCATTCCAGCACCTTGGCCAGATATAGCAATATACTGATGCTTAGAGCGGAACACAACGTGCTTATAACAATGATATTAGATGCCAATGCATAGTTACCACCCATAGCCCTAACCATTATAAAACTAGCCGTTGCAGTCGGGCTCGCGAACATTAGCATAATACAACCAAGTTCAGCCCCGCGAAAACCATAAATATACGCAAAAAAGGTCACCACAACAGGTACTAGAATCAATTTCGCACACACCACCTGCATTGATAGACGACTACTTCGACGTAATTCTGTCAAACTCAGCGCACCACCAATACTGATCAGTGCTAATGGTAAAGTCATTTGCGCTAAATATGTACCTGCATCAAA
>CAJXIT010000083.1 GCA_913054055.1 uncultured Thalassolituus sp. | reverse complement strand
CGCTTGCGAGCGAAAGAGCTTGACACCCTTATCGCGCGCAAGCGCCCTCCCACAATTTAGCTCAATCAATTAAGCCTGTGCAGGAATCACAGGGGTTGTGCATTCCACATCGGCATTCTGCCCACGATCACGCAAATAATGATCCGCCAGCGTGATGGCCATCATGGCTTCAGCAATTGGCGTAGCACGAATGCCCACACAAGGATCGTGGCGACCCTTTGTAATTAAGTCCGTCTGGTTACCGTCAATATCAATGGTTTTACCTGGCACCGTAATGCTTGAAGTTGGCTTAAGGGCAATGTGCGCAATAATATCTTGGCCACTGCTGATGCCGCCCACTACACCACCTGCATGGTTAGATAGATAACCTTCAGGTGTCATTTCATCTCTGTGCTCAGAACCTTTTTGCTCAATCACAGAAAAACCATCGCCAATCTCAACCCCTTTCACCGCATTAATGCTCATTAGGCCATGGGCTAAATCCGCATCTAAGCGATCAAAGATAGGCTCTCCTAAACCGGGTTTCAAACCTGATGCTACAACGGTAATTTTGGCACCGATTGAATCACCCTCTTTACGCAGGGCGTTCATGTAATCTTCCATGTCTTTTACTTTATCAGCATCAGGGCAAAAGAACGGGTTTTGACGCACTTGTTCCCAATCAAACTTTTCAATTTTCACTGGGCCCAGCTGAGATAAATAACCGCGAACCTGGATGCCTTTGCTGGCTAAGAATTTTTTAGCAATGGCACCGGCTGCTACGCGCATAGCGGTTTCACGGGCACTTGAGCGACCGCCACCACGATAGTCACGGAAGCCATATTTTTGCGTATAGCCGTAATCAGCATGGGCTGGTCTGAATTTCTGGGATATGTCGCCATAATCTTTAGAACGTTGATCCGTATTTTCAATCAACATACCGATTGGCGTGCCTGTGGTTTTTCCTTCAAAGATTCCAGATAAGATTTTCACCTGATCAGGCTCACGGCGCTGAGTGGTAAACTTAGAAGTACCCGGCTTGCGCAGGTCAAGCTCCACTTGAATCTCTTCTTCAGTAATCTCAATTCCTGGAGGGCACCCATCAAGAATGCAACCCAAGGCTTTACCATGGCTTTCGCCAAATGTGGTTACCGTAAATAACTTACCGAATGTATTTCCAGACATGTATAAACTGCTTATCAAAGAATTCAAAATTGTGGTGATTATATCACCATTACTGGGTATTGATACGATGCCTGATGTTGAGTGGATTACTCTCAATAAGGTTCATATCAAGCCTAATCTTTAAAAGTACTGTTCTAACTGCTCTTTGGTAAAGACAAACACACCATCCCCACCGTTTTCAAACTCTAGCCAAGTAAAGGGAACAGCTGGATAGGCTGCCTCTAGATGAATCCATGAGTTACCCACCTCAACCACCAGCACTCCCTCTGGGTTCAAATAATTAGCCGCATTGGCCAATATTTGACGAGTGATATCTAGCCCATCATTACCACTGCCTAATCCCATTTCAGGTTCATGATGATACTCGGCTGGCATATCGGCCAAATCTTCAGCATCCACATAAGGAGGGTTAGAAAGTATCAAATCATACCCTGGGGATAGGCTTTCAAATAAGTTAGATTCAATGGCGGCCACCTGATGCCAAAGGTTATGACTATCAATATTGATTTCTGCCACGTCTAGCGCGTCACGGGATAAATCCGCTAAATCTAATTGCGCATCAGGAAAAGCCTGTAATGATGCAATACCAATACAGCCGCTGCCACAGCATAGATCTAAGATTCGACCCGGTTCTTTACCGTCCATGAATGGGCTGACTCGATTATTAATGATTTCAGCCAATGGAGAGCGCGGAACAAGCACTCGCTCATCCACATAAAACGGCAAGCCACAAAACCAGGCTTGATTGATTAGATATGCAACCGGTATACGCTCTTCCACACGGCGCTTAATGCGCTCTAAAATTAGATTCTTTTCATCATCTATGATTTGGCAGCTACCATACTGCGGGTTTAGATTTGAAGGTAAGCTCAGACTGGCTGTCACTAACAGTACCGCTTCATCCCAAGGGTTGTCGGTGCCATGACCATAATAAATACCATTTCGCTCAAATTCACTGGCGGCAAATCGAATCCAGTCTTGAATGGTATGGAGTTGTTGAAGGGCTTGAGGGTAATATGCGGTCACATTTAGCTCGATTGGGGCGTATTAGATTGTCCTCTATTCTACTGGGTTAAAGACACTCCCACCAGTAAAGATACCAAGGGTTATAGCTGCCCATATGTGTTCGCCTCACCTCTTTCGTAAGCCTCAAGGGCACGCTGAGCAATCATATAGCCCAGTTCGATTTGCTCATCTGCACGGTAAAACTCGTAAATCGTGGCGGAATGACTAGGAATTTTCACCAGCAAGTCTGGGCGATACCCCGCGATTTTGTATTGAGTAAGAGAGGCCTGCATGGTTTCAAACATCTCATACATCACCCCTAACTTGCCAAGATTGGCATCAAGCGCTTCTTCAGTTGGCTTATCTTTACGATCGAATATGCTGATGGCCTTTTGGGCAAAGTTAGAAAACCATTCGTTTTTTTCCTCTTTTTTAGAGGCGATTTCAGATTCAGACTGCTCAACTTTACCTCCTGGCATGGGCACTTCTGCACTTAAGTCCACAGCAAAAATAGCATCAGCATGAACAGATACACTGGCTGCAATGGGCAATGGATTTAACACACCGCCATCCACAAGAACCCGGTTATCCATTACGACAGGCAAAATTAAAGAAGGAATGGCGCATGATGCTCGAATCGCCCGTTCAACTGGCCCAGAGTTAAACCATACTTCTTTTTGATTGGTTAAGTCGGTGGCCACTGCCGTGTAGGGGATTGATAAATTTTGAATTTCGACGCCTTCAAGCATGTCATCCAAGATTTTAAAAACTTTGTCTCCGCGTATGGCGCCATCACTTAATAAACTAATATCCACCAATTTTAAGCATTCAAGATAGGTTAACGACCGCGCCCACTGTTCAAAAACATCAAGTTTACCCGCTGCATAGAATCCCCCTATCATGGCACCCATAGAGCACCCTGCCACCCCTTTAATGTCATAGCCTGCTTCTTCTAGCGCTTTTATGACACCAATATGGGCATAACCTCTGGCACCACCACTGCCTAGCACCAAAGAAATGGATTTACTCATAATGGGATTCTCAACTTCTTATTTATTTTCGCGCCTTTAACTCAACCAATTCAACGCGATTTGCTTGGCCTTCTCTTGGGCTCATGGCCCCTGCACCGTGTGCATATAAATGCTGAATGAAACCACCCGCTTCCGCAATTTGATCCAATAATGACTGGGCTTCAACCTGGGTTTGCTCCACTAAGCGCTGGTTTTCAACACGGTTATATCGATGCACCACAATGGCAAATTTCTGAGTAGGGTAATCTTGTAAAACCCCCTTCACCTTCTCCACTTGCTCGTCAGACAATTTCGCAACCTGAGTGTTTAGGTCTTTAAGAATCATATAACCTCGGTTTAAAAAGGTTTTCATCTCCCCTTTATTGGCATATTCATCCAACAAGCTCACGTTGCTTTTATTTAATACGAGTTTTTCAGCGTACATATAAACCCGTTTATTGCTGCGCTGCCCACCATAGATCACCCATAATGTTGGCTTTTTCCCAGCTTCTAAACCCACCCAATACTTTTGCGAGCTATCACGACCGTATAAAATTGACTGGGTAAACACCTGATTAGCAAAATCATTACTCAAACCACAGCTTCGACCGTCACACTCAAACAAAGTAATGGCCGTATCATCAATTTGTTTTCTCAAAAACTGAAAACTTTCATTCACATCGTGACCAACAGGCACTTGCCACAACCAACGATTTAATCGACCAGATAATCGAATATCCGCTTCTGGCTTCACAGCCCCTTTTATACGCTCAATAGAGCCTAAAATGACCCAATGGTCATCCACCTTACTTTTTGAATAATGCTTTTGATAACTGCCTGATAAGCTTTCTAAGGCCAAGGCAGAAGCCGAAAAG
This sequence comes from uncultured Thalassolituus sp., assembly GCA_913054055.1. Lineage (GTDB taxonomy): Bacteria > Pseudomonadota > Gammaproteobacteria > Pseudomonadales > Oceanobacteraceae > Bermanella. The sequence continues at coordinate 7,283 of CAJXIT010000083.1, read as the reverse complement.
CTAATAAGCAAAAAGAAACGAATAAAATTTGATAACATGTGGCAACCTTGCAACGAATTTCTAACCTTTAGATCTCTTAAGTTAAACATTTTTCATCCATATTAAAAGCGCTCAATTAATAAAGTGAACTCTGAACCTGATCAAAAAACATTCTGCGTTGATTGCACCCTGCCTTCCAATCTTTGTATATGCAGCTTAGCGCCTAAACTTCCATTAGACATAGATACTCATATTCTATTTCATCCAAGAGAGCTGCATAGGAGAAATAGCAGTGGTCGCTTGTTAAAACATTGTCTAAACATCCCAAGCTCTCAATGGCATAGACTTAAGAATGCGGATCAAGCGGCGCAATTTCAAGGCTATGCCTTGCTCTACCCTGATGATAACAAACAAAACAACCCCAATGGCGCTCTCAAACTAAACGACAAAGACACACAGGATGTTAAAGGTTATCTGTGGCTAGATGCCACTTGGCAAGAATCACGAAAAATGATGCGCCAAAGCCCTTGGCTAGATTCACTGCCCAAATATGCCATCACTTCTCACCTAACAACAGATAGATCAGGCAGTCAGTACAAGCTAAGACGCAATCAAACCGAACAAGGATTAAGCACTATGGAAACGTTTGCCTGTTGGTTAGGTGAACAAAATCAAGCTAAAAGTGCCCAAGACCTGTTAAACTTTTTCAATCTATTTCAAAATACATTTTTAAACGCGCGTAATTCTGGGTTATTTAAATGAAGTCTCCATCCGTATCACTGTCATTCATTGCCATTATGGCTGCCACATTCTTCATTTCTGGCTGTCAGCTGAATCAAAAGCCACAAACAACGGCACCTATCATTAGCCACGAGCAAAAAGAGCAGGCTAGCCATGCATTAACCAAACTGCTCACTGAATACCAACAATGGCAGCTTGATAGCAGCCCCATGTCCCAAGCCTATCGAGGAAAGAAAACCAACTACAATCAATGGGACAACCTATCAGACGAATTTGATAACCAGCAACACCAGAAAACCCTGCAATTCCTAGTTGAAGCAAAATACATCCATAAAGAAGCGCTCCCCCCTCAAGACGCTTTAAGCTTAGACGTACTGATTTATGATCTGGAACAAAGCATAGAATTTTATAATTACCGCTTTCACAACTACCCGGTTAATCAAATGTTTGGCCTCCATACTCAAATACCCACGTTTATGCTGAACATCCATCAAATTGATACCATTGATGATGCCCGAGATTATGTGGCGCGAATTCGTGGCGTTAAACCCCTTTTCAATCAGTTAATCACTCAACTAAAAGCGCGTGAAGCATTAGGCATTCGCCCTCCTAAATTTGTATACGACACAGTGATTAAAGCCAGCCAAGCACAACTTTCTGGCTACCCTTTAGATAAAAAAAGTAAAACACACCACGTAATATGGACAGACTTCCTAAAGAAAGTTGAGACCTTAGGCTTGTATGATTCAAGTAAAAAGTTCTTAACTGAATCTTTAAAACGCGCCCTCACACGCAACTACAAATCAGCATATAAAAAGTTAATTAAGCACCTAAAAAATAGTCAAGCATTAGCCAGTAAAGACACGGGATTCCATCAATTTGATGATGGCATGAGTTATTACAACCTACGCCTTCAAGCTACTACTACAACAGACCTAAGTGCAGATGATATTCATCAATTAGGCCTTAAAGAAATCGCCGATATCAAACAGCAAATCACCCTGTTATTACCCAAGCTAGGTCATACCAGTATTGAATCTCTTTTTGAATTTACACGCACTAGCCACAAGGCATATTACGCAGACAAACAAGAAGCCATCCGCGACAGCAAAAGTTATATCCGACAAATTAATTTACAATTGCCTAAAGCATTTTCTGATATCCCAGACATCCCTATGGAAGTAAGAGCCGTAGAACCTTTTCGTGAAGCAAGCGCACCCGTTGCTTTCTATCAAAGCCCAAGTGACGATGGTAAACGACCTGGACGCTATTACATGAACTTAAGCAAGCTCAATGAAATGCCAAAGTTTCAGTTTGAAGCATTGGCTTATCATGAAACCTTACCGGGTCATCACCTACAAACCATTTACGCCATCACCAGTAAACACATTCCGGAGTTTCGCCGCAGAAACCACTTCACAGCTTACAGTGAAGGTTGGGGATTATACGCCGAACGATTAGCCAAGGAGCTAGGCGGTTACACCACACCTTGGAGAGAATACGGCCGCTTGCTAATGGAGCTATGGCGTGCAAACCGTCTAGTGATTGATACTGGATTACACAGCTTAGAATGGGATATTCAGCAAGCATTAGAGTTTCGAATGGCTAACACCCCCTTCACAGAAACGGACTCGTTAAATGCCATTAAGCGCTATCTGGTTATGCCTGGACAAGCAACAGCGTATAAAATTGGTCAGATAAAAATATTGGAATTAAGAGCCAAAGCTGAAAAGGTGTTGGGAGGAGACTTCAACCTTGGGGCATTCCACGCTTTCATTTTAAACATTGGTCCTTTGCCACTAACCTTACTGGAGCAAGAAGTTGAGCAATGGATTCAACAGCAGAATTCATAAACAACCTTCATTAATCAAACACAAAAAAGCCAGCAAATTGCTGGCTTTTTTGTGTCATCTAAAATCGCCCCCTAGAACCTGTGGCCCCATACGCGATTAATCGTCAGTCTACTTAACAGATTCTTTTTCAGAGGCCTCAACTGCTTCTTGATCCATGAACATTTCAGAGCAAACCCCTTCTGCTTCAGGACCCAGCGGTTTAAATACAATAAATAAACCAGGCAGTAACGTTAAAACCTGTACCAAGGCAATCAACATGGCGAGCCCTGTCAATAATCCAAAATAAATGGTCGGTATGAAGTTACTTAAAGATAAAATTGAAAAGCCCACCACAACAGTTAAAGACGTGTAATAAACCGCTTTGCCAATGGAAGCATGGCAGCGTTTGATGGCCTGTTTATAATTGCGACAAGTTTCAAACTCTTCTTTGAATCGATGTATGTAGTGAATGGTGTCATCCACTGCGATACCAATTGTGATCGCAGCAATGGTAATCGTCATCATATCCAGTGGAATACCTGCCCAGCCCATTACACTCAATACGGCACCGGCACTTAACAAGTTAGGCACCAAAGCGATGGCCGCCACTTTCCATGACTGAAATAAGAACATAAACATTAGCATGATGCCGATGAAGACGGCCCCTAATGTTAAAATTTGCGAGGTGAATAAACTTTGCAGCATGTTGTTATAAAGCACCATCATGCCTGCCAACATGTACTCGTCTTCTTCTAAGCCAAGCTCTTCTTGCAAACCTGTTTCTATGCGCTCAAGCAACTCCGCTCGCTTGAGGTTTGGCAAACTGTCATAGATACGCATATTGATACGTGCCTTGTTATTTTCAGGAGACGCATAAGGATCCAAAACAATGGCTTTAAAGTCATCAGGAATGGCGCCATACAACAAAGCCAATTCAAAACTGCCTAAAGCTTCGCCATTTATTTTCTCAGCCACCTGAACCATGGTGGATAAAGACGTAACCTTGCCTATTTCTGGTTGACGATCTAAGAATTGATGCACCTTTTTAATTTGATTCACCTTTTCAATGGTAAACCAGTATTTTTTATCCGCTTCAGGATCAGAGGCAAACTCTTCTCCAAAGTCATCATCATCTTCAAAGAAGTCATCATCTTCATCTACGCTAACTTCAGCATTTTCAATCTCGGGGAAGTTTAAAATCACTTCTAAAGGCGTTGTGCCGCCCAAACGCTGATCCACCACCTTCATACCTTTATGAATTTCTGTGGACTCATGAAAATAATCAATAAAGCTGTTTTCTACTTGTAATCGACCCAAGCCAAGCAACACAACCACGGCCAATACAACATTCGCCACGATCATGCTGATACTATGACGCAGCGTTAACCATGCAAAGAAATCAGTTACCGGACTGTGATTTTTACTGGTTGCAGACTCTGTGCGCTTGCCCGCAATCAGCACAAACACAGGGAAGAAAATGAAAACCAACAGTAGAGCAACCATCACCCCTGTGGCCATCATCCAACCAAAATCGATAACGGGTCTAATACCACTAAAAATAAGTGAGTTAAATGCCACCATGGTGGTCAAAGCCATGTAAAAGCACGGTTTAAACATGTGATCAATGGTGGTTTTTACTAGCTGCCATTGGGTGGCATCGGGATCGGTAGCATGAGCCTCTCGATACCGCACTATTAGGTGAATACACATGGACATAGTCATAATCAAAAGCAAACTAGCAAAGTTGCTAGAAATCACCGTCACACGCCAATGAAACAAACCTAATAAGCCTGTCATCACCAATACCGTTAATGTGCAGCACGCCAAAGCAATAAACACCCAGCGAAAGCGTCTAAACAAAAACAGTAACGTCACCACCAAAAATAAAAACACCCCAATACCAAATGTGTACATATCACTTTCAACAAACGTGATCATGTCATCTGCAATCATAGGCACACCACCAAGGTGAACTTGTGCTTGCTGCTGATACGGCGCTAACACTTGGCGAATTTTGCGAATATCGTTATGCAAAACTTCAGCATTAAGTGCGTTTAGGTTTTTGATGGATTTATTTAGATGAGAAAGCTGACGAGTCTCATCAATATTCAAACCTTCTGCATCACGCTTGGTCCACAATGCTTCACGGGTTTTGGTTAGATCTCGGTGAGCATCATCAAAAGGACGGTTGATTTGAATGGCCGTGGTGTTTTGATCAAGATTTAACAACATATTGTTGTATAAAGGGCTGTTTATGAGCTCTAGTTTAGCCGCCTTAACATTCACCTTTGGGTGTTCCAAAGTTTTAATATTATCTAACAATTCAGCCACGGGAACAGGTGGGTTTTCTAATAAGGGAACATCTAACAATGAGTTAATGGATGCCACTCTCGGCAACGCTTTTAATTCATCTCTTAATGACTTTAATAGCGAAAGGGATTTCTCAGAAAATAATGGCCATGGTGGCGTATAGGTCACAATTAAAAACTCACTGCTGCCAAAACGTTCAGCAACCGTTCGATAATTGACCATATCTTGATCATTTTCTAAAACAAGGGATTCAGCTGAAGCATCAAGCTCAAACTGATAAGTGCCCAGTGAGACCAAGGCGACTAATATAGATGCCACTAAAAACGTGGTTTTGGGAGAATTTAGAACCGTTTTCCCGTACAGGTTGACCAGCCATTGCATAAAATAAAAAAGCTTAAATATGAAGAATGTAGCTGGCCTTTATAAAAGGTACGGCGACAACATGCAAGGAGATAACAGGAACAATCTGTTACCTCACCCTGTTTTTATAAATTTTCTCAGTTTATGCCGCAAAACTACCAAAACTTGAGGCTTGATTAAGCTGCTGATGCAACTGCCCAAAAGAACACTGAACCCCTAACCCCACCTGTTGGCGAATACGAATTAAAGTTTCAAGCACATGACACAAGCGCTCAAATTCAAAACACACATCAAATGGCGCATCGGTCTCTTGTAGCATGTCTAAATAAGCACAGACATAATCATAACTTTTACGCGTTTGTTGCAGTTGAGCTGTACTCACTGGGCTATCAACAGACTGCAGCAGCAACAGCACTTTAGACATCTCCCTAGCCCCTTCCGAATCGCCATAAAGGGATTCATGGGTAATAAAGCGATTCAAAAAGCTTAAACAACCCATAACCGGGTTAGCTGACGGTTTTTCGACTTTTTGTGCCGAAGCAATTAAGGCATCCCAATCGTATGAGTCACGAAATTGGCTATTTGGCGCAGATGTCAGATTAGGATCAATTGACGGTGTCATAATACTGTCCTTTAGGTTAATTCTGCCACTAACGAAGCCAGAACTGTGCCAAAAAAACAAAACGCCCTGTATTTATTCAATACAAGGCGCTTAAACGTAACCATGATCGGTAGATTTACTTCTTATTTATCTTGCTAATGTGCCGCCTAACGCCCATATACACTAAGCCCAATACAACTGGCATCGCAATGCCTGATGCAATGGTCTTATTAATGGGATAACCCCACTCTTCCATTCCGGCAAACCCGTAACCCAGCAAACTTAGTAGGTAATAACCGATTGCCACCACCGACAAACCTTCGACAGTTTGCTGTAAACGCAGCTGCAAGCTCGAACGACGATCCATGGATTCAAGCAGCTTTTGGTTTTGACTCTCAATACTCACTTCCACCCGTGTACGCAGCAAACTGGTGGTTCTGTGTATGCGTCGACTTAAATCTTCAAGACGATCTCGAACACTGTCACAGGTGCGAATACCAGGAGTAAGCCGGCGCTCTAAAAACTCTCGCATGGTTTGTAAACCACTTATGCGCTGCTCAAATACCTGATCTAAACGCTTACCAACCAATGCATGGTAAGCATTTGTGGCAGAAAAGCGGTAATTTGTGTCGCTTCGATACTGTTCAATCTTTGCCGCTATTAACGATAATTGCCGCAAAAGCGCTCGTTCGTCCTCTTCCATATTAATTTCAGCAATCTGCTGATTAAGCACAGCCAACTGCGCCTCCATAGAAGACACTTCTGCAACTAAAGATCTGGCGACGGGCAGCCCCACCAATGCCATTAACCGATACGTTTCTAATTCTAATAAGCGCTGTACCAATCGACCGGTCTGAGACGCATTTAATCCGTTATTCAAAACATAAAATCGGCCAAACCCATCGCTGTGTAATCTAAAACTGGTTTGTACCTGGGCTTTACCGTTTGCCACATGACTGCCCACTGGGCGCTGACCTTCAAAGAAATGATTAATATCCGCATCGTCTAACGCGTCGTTTTTTGCCAGCAAGTTAATAGCTACTACCAACTTGCCAGGTAATTGATTTAGCCAATCCTTAGGGATGAACGACAAAGCAAAATCAGGAACGTCTTTGCCATCATCAGGGCGTATAAACGTATAAGTAGAAAACTCAGTATGGCGCTCCCAACGAAACTCAAAGCCGCCAAAGTTCTGATAAAAACACGATGCATCCGCACTGGGTGGATTCACACTAAAACGCTGACATAACGACGATACCAAATCATATTCACTTGCCACCGTATCCGGATCACGAATAAGGGCAAGATGAGAAATATAACAAGGGCTTTGAATTTTTGGTGAAGGCCGAGTATGCAATTCTTCATATAAAGAGTTGCGATGCTCATAGGTGGGAATTGAAAATACCGAATGCTTAGCGGCTGTATTATTTTCAGTCATATTTTATTTTAAATAATTAAGA
>CAJXIT010000082.1 GCA_913054055.1 uncultured Thalassolituus sp. | reverse complement strand
TACCAGTTTGCCATTTGATGTGCAGATTGAACTTATCCACAGCATGAAGGGGTTTGAAAACGCCCATATCACGCGCCCGGGTTATGCCATTGAATACGATTTTTTCAATCCACAGGATTTAAAGCACAGCTTAGAAACCAAGCATTTAAACGGTTTATTTTTCGCAGGCCAAATTAACGGCACAACGGGCTATGAAGAAGCCGGTGCTCAAGGTTTATTGGCAGGTACCAATGCGGCATTACGCAGCATGGAAAAAGACGCCTGGTACCCCCGTCGTGATGAAGCCTATATGGGTGTATTGGTGGATGACCTGATCACCATGGGCACCAAAGAGCCTTACCGCATGTTCACAAGTCGCGCGGAATACCGCTTGATCTTACGTGAAGATAACGCCGACCTACGCTTAACCGAAAAAGGCCGTGAATTAGGTTTGGTTGATGATGCACGCTGGCAAGCATTCTGTGAAAAGAAAGAAGGTATCGAGCAAGAAACTCAGCGCTTAAAAAGCACTTGGATTTTGCCTAAAACCCCTGAGGGAGACAAAATCGATGCCATCACCAAGAACCCCATTACTCGCGAATACAGCTTAATGGATTTGCTTAAGCGCCCAGAAATTACCTATGGCGACATAGGCAATATGAAAGGGGAGCCAGCCAGTAATGCACAGGTGGCAGAGCAAGTAGAAATCGCGGCTAAATATGACGGTTACATTGTTCGTCAGCTTGAAGAAATTGAGCAGATGCGTCGCTATGAAAATACCATTTTACCTCTAGATCTAGATTACACCCAGGTAGGCGGATTGAGTAACGAAATCATACAGAAAATGAGCGAAGCTAAGCCTGAAACCCTTGGCCATGCTAGCCGAATTCAAGGTGTGACGCCGGCGGCATTAAGCCAGTTACTGATTTATTTGAAAAAGAAACACAGCATTCAAAAGCAATCTGCATAGTGAATGGCTGAAAAATAAATGTAGGAGTCGCACCCTGTGCGCGATATCAGTACATTTATTAATTTCCCTTAGGCTCGATGGTGATTGCTTTAAATTAGAGCGGTCACTATCTAAGCCTAAAGATCTAATTAGATGTTTGGTATCGCGCACAGGGTGCGACTCCTACAAGTATGTGTGTCGATGCGACCGCTGATTTTAAGGACCCCCATGTACAAAGCCCTATTAAAAACCGGCCTTAAAAAATTAAACTTGGAATTAAGCGATGACAAAATTGAATTGTTATTGGCTTATCATGCATTACTGGTGAAGTGGAACAAAGCTTACAACCTTACTGCTGTGCGTGATCCAGAAGAAATGATCAGTCGTCATTTATTAGACAGCCTAAGTATTATTCCCCATGTGGATGGTGAGCGCATATTAGATGTGGGCACGGGCCCTGGCTTGCCAGGTATCCCACTTGCGATCTGCTTCCCAGAAAAACAATTGGTTTTACTGGATAGTAATGGCAAGAAAACGCGCTTTTTGACGCAGGCGAAAATTGAACTGAAGCTGGACAATATGACGCCAGTGCAATCGCGCATTGAAAGCTTTGAAGCCCCGGCCATTGCTCCAGATGGTTTTGATTCTATTACCAGCCGAGCATTTGCCACCCTTAAAGACATGGTAGATGGCAGTATTCACCTGTTAAAAGAAGATGGGTACTTTTATGCTATGAAAGGCTTGTATCCAAACGATGAAATTGGGGAATTGGATAGCCGAACGTCTGTGGTAGACTGTGTGGCCTTGCATGTTCCTGGCGAAGAAGCGGAACGTCATTTAGTAAAAATAAAAAAGTCGGCGTCTTAATAAGAGGCGCGAAATAAAAAATATACCTGTAGGAGTCGAGCCTGCTCGCGATACCAAAAGCCTAATTTTAATCATTAGGCTGGGTGGTGAAGAATCTAATTAGAATGTTCAACACCGTTTCGCAAAATCTTAATTAGTTCGCTCTGATCGCGAGCAGGCTCGACTCCTACAGATTGCTTTTTACGCCGCATTTGCGAGCATAATAGCTTCAAAAAGGTGCTTTGTAGTGGGTCGTATAATTGCTGTAGCCAACCAAAAAGGCGGTGTGGGTAAAACCACCACCACGGTTAACTTATCTGCATCATTGGTGGCAACCAAGCGTAAAGTATTGGTGGTGGACCTAGATCCACAGGGTAATGCCACCATGGGTAGCGGTATCAATAAACACGAACTTGAAACCTCTGTTTATGATGTATTGGTGCAAGAAACCCCTGTTGAAAAAGTAAGAGTGAGCACTGAGCCCGCAGGCTATGATTTGATACCTGCCAATGCCGATCTTACGGCAGCCGAAGTGGAATTAATCGAGTTGGAAAGCAACGAAAGCCGTTTAAAAATGGCGTTAGATGCCGTGAAAGACCAGTACGATTACATTCTTATTGACTGTCCCCCTTCTCTTAATATGTTAACGGTGAACGCCTTTATCGCAGCTGATGGCATTGTCATCCCTATGCAGTGCGAGTATTACGCGCTAGAAGGTTTAAGTGCCTTAATGAATACCATGGAACGTATTAAAGAAATCAATCCAGGCTTAGAGGTGGATGGCCTATTACGTACTATGTATGACCCTCGTAGCAGTTTAACAACGGATGTTTCAGCGCAGCTTATTAGCCACTTTGGTGATAAGGTTTACGGCACTGTGATTCCAAGAAACATTCGATTGGCCGAAGCGCCAAGCTACGGCATGCCAGTGCTGCATTATGATAAAACTTCTCGTGGCGCAGTGGCATACCTTGCCTTAGCTGGCGAAGTGAATCGTAAAAACAAAATGCTGGAACCAGCATAAAGCCCAATCTAAAATAGCCTCTTCTGATTTTATAGGTGTTCCACGGACTATGCGCTTTCCCGTGGAACAGTTATACTGCCTGTCATTCATATAAATCCTCATGCTTTTATAGATGTTTTTATTTCATTGGATTTATAACCACCTTGATCAAATACGGTAAGCAACCATGGCAAAAAAACGTGGACTGGGCGGCGGCGGTTTAAACGTCCTATTGGCAGGAGCCAGCAAGGGTAAGCCTCAGCAACAAACTGAATCGTCTCAAGATACTCAGTCAGATGATGCGCATGTAGAAAAAGAAGTTCTAAAACAAATTCCTATCGAATACCTACAGCCGGGTCAATATCAGCCCCGTAAAGACATGCACCCAGAAGCGCTAGAAGAATTAGCGGCGTCTATTAAAGTGCAGGGTATCATGCAACCTATTGTGGTTCGGCCACTGTCCAGTGTTTCTGCCCATACTAAATATGAAATCATTGCCGGTGAGCGTCGTTGGCGTGCTGCCCAGTTAGCAGGTTTGCATCAAGTGCCTGCCATTGTGCGTGAAGTAGCTGATGAAGCGGCCATTGCTATGGCGCTTATTGAAAACATACAGCGTGAAAATCTAAACCCAATGGAAGAAGCCGTGGCCTTGCATCGCTTGCAAGTGGAGTTCGAGCTGACTCAGCAGCAAGTGGCAGAAGCCGTGGGTAAAAGTCGTGTGACAGTCACCAACTTATTGCGCTTAATGAACTTAAACGAAGACGTTAAAACCATGCTGGAACATGGTGATATTGAAATGGGTCATGCTCGTGCCCTGCTTGGGTTGCATGACCAGCATCAGTCTGAAGCCGGTCGACAAGTGGTCGCAAAAGGCTTAACGGTTCGTCAAACGGAAGCCTTGGTACGTGGCTGGCATGAGCAATCCTCTGCTCCAACCAAGCCTGCCGCCAACCCGGATATTCAGCGATTAGAAACCAATCTAGGTGAGCGCCTTGGTGCCAAGGTGGAGTTGAAACACAATGCCAAAGGTAAAGGCAAGTTAGTCATCAACTATTCCAGCCTAGATGAATTAGATGGCATCTTGGGCCACATTAAATAACCAAAAAAAACCGCTTAATTTAAGCGGTTTTTTTTGATGTTTATTTAAAGCAAGCTTGGTTACATTGTTGGCACATCTGCTCGTTGCACCCCGCGTAAAGCACTACTACACTGCACCCCACTGTTTAAAATGTGAACACGAAGGCGTTGTATGCGCATTTGTGGGGCGTCAATTTGAAATTAAATGAGAATTCATGCACTCGCAGGTTGATGCGGCGCGGTATAGCCAATATAATTCTGCCCGCCTATTTTTGGCAATTTGTTAGTAATTGATCGCAGTTTGGACGTTATCGTTCTTGGAGTCAGCGTTGAGTCACACCATAAAGCGCCCTCCAGTATTTAGAATCACCCTTATTCAATTGGGGTTGAGCGGGTTGATCTCCGTATTGTTTCTACTGCGCAGTCAAGATGCTGCAATATCCGCGTTAGCCGGCGGATTAATTTGTGCCATTCCCAATGCCTACTTTATACATAAGGCGTTTAAGTACAGTGGGGCACAACAGGTTAGTTATGTACTGCGTTCGTTTTATCAGGGCGGTACATGGAAGATGGTGTTAACCGCAATTGGTTTTGCGGCGGCTTATAAGCTGATACACCCGTTAGATTTTTTGGCTTTGTTCAGTGCGTTTGTTGCTGTGCAGGCTGTTAACTTTTTCGCATCTAAAATTGCAAATTTATAAACCTTTTGAGACTGAGAGTGACTTATGGCGGGTTCTTCAACCGACTACATAAAACACCACCTCACCAACTTAACCTACGGTGAACTACCGGCTGGTTATGAGCGTGCAGATGGTACTGTAATGACAGAGAGTTCTTGGACTCTTGCACAAACCACAGCTGAAGCTGCTGATATGGGCTTTTGGGCGGTTCACGTAGACAGCTTGTTCTGGTCTATCGGTCTTGGTGCATTAATCATGTTCCTTTTCTGGAGAGCAGCAAAGAAAGCCGCCACTGGCGTGCCTTCTGGTTTCCAGAACTTCGTAGAAATCATCATCGAGTTTGTAGATAACACTGTGAAAGAGTCTTTCCACGGTCGTAATCCTATTGTTGCTCCTCTTGCTTTAACTATTTTTACTTGGGTATTCATGATGAATGCCATGGATTTGATTCCAGTAGACGTGATTCCTGCCTTATTTGGCCTTGGTTACGATCTAGCTGGCTTGGATCCACATCACGCGTATATGAAAGTGGTTCCATCTACGGATCCAAACATCACTATGGGCATGTCTTTAACCGTATTTGCATTGATGATTTTCTACAGCATCAAAGTAAAAGGTTTTGGCGGATTCATTGGTGAGCTTACCCTACACCCGTTTAACGTTAAGAACCCATTCGTTCAGGCGTTATTTATTCCAGTGAACTTCTTCTTGGAGATTGTTGGATTGGTCGCTAAGCCAATTTCATTGGCGCTTCGTTTGTTCGGTAACATGTATGCAGGTGAGATGATCTTCATCTTGATCGCATTAATGTTCCCAGCAGGCTTATTAATGGCGTCTTTGGCTGGTGTATTGCAACTTGGTTGGGCAATTTTCCATATCTTGGTTATCACGCTACAAGCATTCATCTTTATGATGCTGACTATCGTATACCTAAGCATGGCTCACGAAGACCATTAATATAGATTAGCCGCGTCGTTTGATGCGGCTTTTATATGTTTGTAACAAAGATTTTTTTAACCTTTAACTTAACCGTTAATACAACTTTAACTTCAACTTAACTTTAAATAGGAAAATACTATGGAAATGGTTTTAATTGCAGCAGCAATCATGATCGGTCTTGGCGCACTAGGTACAGCTATCGGCTTCGGTATCTTAGGCGGTCGTTTACTTGAAGGTTCTGCTCGTCAGCCTGAACTTTCTCCAATGCTACAAGGTAAAATGTTCCTTATCGCTGGTCTATTGGATGCGGTTCCAATGATCGGTGTTGGTCTTGGTCTTTACCTAATGTTCGCTGTATACAAATAATTTTATTTTTTTACACAACGAACTAGAGGACTAAGGCGTGAATATAAATTTGACTCTGATCGGCCAGATCATCGCCTTTGCTGTTTTCGTAGCTTTCTGCATGAAATTTGTTTGGCCTCCGCTAATCAATGCAATGCAAGAACGTGCTAAGAAAATTGCAGATGGTCTTGATGCTGCTAACCGTGCAGAACGTGATTTGAAATTGGCTCAAGAAAAAGCCGGTTCTCAATTACGTGAAGCCAAAGAGCAAGCAGCGCAGATCATTGAGCAAGCTAACAAGCGCGCTAGCCAAATCATTGATGAAGCAAAAGAAACTGCTTCTCAAGAAGGCGATCGCATTAAAGTGGCTGCTCAAGCAGAAATTGATCAAGAAGTTAACCGTGCAAAAGAAACCCTACGTACTCAGGTTTCTACTCTTGCAGTAGCCGGCGCTTCGAAAATCCTGGAAACCTCAGTTGATTTAACTAAGCACGAAGCTTTGTTAGACCAATTGGCGAATGAGCTATAAGCGAGGTTTACCATGGCTGAACTTTCAACATTGGCTCGTCCATACGCGAAAGCAGCCTTCCAAGCAGCTGTCGACGCTGGTGAAGTAAAAGCATGGTCAGACATGTTAGTAACAACCAGCGAAGTCGTTCAGAACGAAGACATGGGTAAAGTGTTATCACACCCTGCTTTTACTGGCGAACAGCAAGCTCAAACATTGATTGATGTTTGTGGTGATAAATTAAACGCAGCGGGTAAAAACCTGGTTAGCGTTTTAGCGGAAAACAAACGTCTTCCGCTATTACCGCAAATTTTAGAACAATTTGAGCACTTGAAGGCGGAGCTTGAAAAAGCAGTAGATGTAGAAATCATCTCGGCTTTTGAAGTAAGCGACGAATCCAAGCAAAAATTAACTGACGCTCTCAAAGCAAAACTTGCTAAAGACGTACGTGTAACAACTATTGTTGATGAAACATTAGTTGGTGGTGCCATCATCCGCGCGGGTGACATGGTAATCGACGGCACAGTACGTGGTAAGTTAACTAAGTTAGCGGAAGCAATGAACTCCTGAGTTTATAGGGATAAATATGCAACAATTAAATCCTAGCGAAATAAGCGAAGTGATTAAGAAGCGCATCGACAATCTTGATGTGACTTCAGAAGCGCGCACCGAAGGTACAATTGTTTCTGTATCTGACGGTATCGTGCGTATTCACGGTCTTGCCGACGTAATGTACGGCGAAATGATTGAATTTGACGGCGGTCTATACGGAATGGCTCTTAACTTAGAGCAAGATTCTGTGGGCGCGATCGTTATGGGTGATTACCTACCACTACAAGAAGGCCAAAAGGCTCGTTGTACTGGTCGTATCCTTGAAGTACCAACTGGTCCAGAACTACTTGGCCGTGTTGTTGATGCTCTTGGTAACCCAATTGATGGTAAAGGTCCAATCGAAGCATCATGCTCTACTCCGGTAGAACGTATTGCACCAGGCGTAATCGCACGTAAAAGTGTTGATCAGCCGGTACAAACTGGTTACAAATCAGTAGATGCCATGGTTCCTGTTGGTCGTGGTCAGCGTGAGCTAATCATCGGCGACCGTCAGACTGGTAAAACAGCGTTAGCGATCGATGCGATCATTAACCAAAAAGACTCTGGCATTAAGTGTGTATACGTAGCCATCGGTCAGAAGCAATCTTCAATTGCGAACGTTGTTCGTAAATTAGAAGAGCACGGCGCAATGGAAAACACCATTATCGTAGCCGCTTCTGCATCTGATCCTGCTTCTATGCAGTTCATCTCTGCTTATGCTGGTTGTGCAATGGGTGAATACTTCCGTGACCGCGGTGAAGACGCTCTAATCGTATATGATGATTTGACTAAACAAGCTTGGGCTTACCGTCAAATTTCATTGCTATTGAAACGTCCTCCTGGTCGTGAAGCATACCCTGGTGACGTATTCTACTTGCACTCTCGTCTACTAGAACGTGCAGCGCGTGTAAACGCTGACTACGTAGAACAGTTCACTAACGGTGAAGTGAAAGGTCAAACCGGTTCTTTAACTGCGTTACCTATCATTGAAACTCAAGGTGGTGACGTATCTGCGTTCGTACCTACAAACGTAATTTCCATTACTGATGGTCAGATCTTCTTAGAAACTAACCTATTCAACGCTGGTATTCGTCCTGCGATGAACGCGGGTATCTCGGTATCTCGTGTTGGTGGTTCAGCACAAACTAAGATCATCTCTAAGTTAGGTGGTGGTATTCGTATCGCATTGGCTCAGTACCGCGAATTGGCTGCTTTCGCAGCATTTGCATCTGACCTAGATGACGCAACTCGTGCACAGCTAGAGCACGGTAAAACTGTTACTGAACTAATGAAGCAGAAACAGTACGCGCCAATGTCTGTTGCTGAAATGGCGATCATGCTATACGCAGCAAACGAAGGTCATCTAAAAGATGTGGCGATAGAAAAGATTGCAGATTTTGAAGCTGCACTTTTATCTTACGCTCAGGCTGAGTTCAAAGATCTTGTTGATCTTATCAATGGCGCTGGCAAGTTCGGCGACGATGAGAAAAACGGTCTTAAAGACTTGTTAGAGAAATTTAAGGCAACTCAAACTTACTAAGCCTTTGGCTTAGTCGGTTCGCCGAGCTAGATAAAAGGGGCAGTCATTATGGCAGTCGGTAAAGAGATAAAGCAGAAGATCGGCAGTATTCAGAATACGCAAAAGATCACCTCTGCAATGGAAATGGTAGCAGCCTCGAAAATGCGCAAAGCGCAGGATCGTATGGCAGCCAGCCGTCCATATGCTGAGCGTATCCGCGCGGTAGTTGGCCACATGGCTAATGCTACAAGTGAATACCGTCATACCTATCTGCAAGAGCGAGAAGTAAAACGCGTTGGCTACATCGTAGTGACTTCTGATCGCGGCCTGTGTGGTGGTTTGAACACCAACTTGCTACGTAGCTTGACCAAAGATATGCAAAAACTTCACAACGATAAAATCGAAGTGGATATCTGTGCCATTGGCCAGAAAGGCGTATCTTTTTTCAACAGCTTCGGTGGTAACGTTGTTGCAGCAAAAACCCAAATAGGTGATGCGCCAGAAGTTAACGATTTAGTCGGTAGCGTTAAGGTGATGTTAGATGCATTTGATAACGGCGAAATTGACCGTTTATATCTAGCGAGTAACGATTTTGTTAACACCATGACGCAAAAGCCAACAGTTAGACAACTTCTACCGCTTGAAGCTGAAGAAGACGAAGTATTAAGTGGCCACTGGGATTACATTTACGAGCCAGACGCAGAGCAATTGCTTAGCGACATGTTGGTTCGTTACATCGAGTCTCAGGTTTATCAAGCAGCTGTAGAAAATACAGCGTGTGAGATGGCTGCACGTATGTTGGCGATGAAAGCCGCAACAGACAATGCTGGCGACTTCATCAAAGACTTGAACTTGTTGTACAACAAGGCTCGTCAAGCGGCAATTACACAAGAGATCTCAGAGATCTGTAGTGGTGCTGCAGCGGTATAAGCTTGCAGATTTAAGGTTTATTAGAGGATTTTAACAATGAGTAGCGGAAAGGTCGTACAGATCATCGGCGCTGTAATCGATGTGGAATTCCCACGTGATTCAGTACCAAAAGTATATGACGCGCTTAAAGTTGAAGGCGGAGAAATTACGCTTGAAGTTCAACAACAGCTAGGCGACGGTATCGTTCGTACCATCGCAATGGGTTCTACAGAGGGCCTAAAGCGCGGATTAGTAGCAACAAACACAGACCAGCCGATTCAAGTACCAGTAGGTATTGAAACGCTAGGTCGCATCATGGACGTTCTTGGACGTCCTATCGATGAATGTGGTGAAATTGGTGAGAAAGAAGTTTCTTCTATCCACCGTAAGCCGCCTACATTCGCCGAACAAAGCATGTCTTCAGATCTACTTGAGACAGGTATCAAAGTAATTGATCTAGTTTGCCCATTCGCTAAGGGTGGTAAAGTAGGTTTATTCGGTGGTGCCGGTGTTGGTAAAACTGTAAACATGATGGAATTAATCAACAACATCGCAAAAGCGCACTCAGGTTTATCTGTATTCGCTGGTGTTGGTGAGCGTACTCGTGAAGGTAACGATTTCTACTACGAAATGGCTGAGTCTGGTGTTGTAGACCTAGACGACAAAGTTAAATCAAAAGTAGCAATGGTTTACGGACAAATGAATGAGCCTCCTGGTAACCGTTTACGCGTAGCGTTAACTGGTCTAACTATGGCTGAGAAATTCCGTGACGAAGGTAAAGACGTTCTACTTTTCGTAGATAACATCTACCGTTACACACTTGCGGGAACAGAAGTATCAGCACTTCTAGGCCGTATGCCTTCAGCGGTAGGTTACCAGCCTACACTTGCAGAAGAGATGGGTGTTCTTCAGGAACGTATCACATCTACTAAGCAAGGTTCGATCACATCTGTACAAGCGGTATACGTACCTGCGGATGATATGACGGATCCAAGCCCAGCAACAACTTTTGCTCACTTGGACTCAACTGTATCTCTGTCTCGTGAAATCGCTTCTAAAGGTATTTACCCTGCAATCGACCCACTAGACTCTACCTCTCGTCAGTTAGATCCTCTAGTAATTGGTCAAGAACACTACGACTGCGCTCGTGGCGTTCAAACTGTATTGCAGCGTTATAAAGAACTGAAAGACATCATCGCCATCCTTGGTATGGACGAGCTGTCTGAAGAAGATAAGCAAACTGTATCTCGTGCTCGTAAGATCGAGAAGTTCTTATCTCAGCCGTTCTTTGTTGCGGAAATCTTTACTGGTGCACCTGGTAAATACGTTTCTCTTAAAGAAACAATCCGTGGCTTTAAAGGCTTACTAGATGGTGAATTCGATGCACTACCAGAACAAGCGTTCTACATGGTAGGTACCATCGATGAAGCAATCGAAAAGGCTAAAAACCTTTAATAGGAGATAACGCTATGGCAATGACGATTCACTGCGACATCGTTAGCGCTGAAGAGGCAATCTTCTCCGGCTTGGTTGAAGTACTAGTAGCCGCTGGTGATTCAGGTGATCTAGGCATTATGCCTGGTCACGCTGCACTGGTAACTGCTCTTAAACCGGGCCCCATTCGTGTTAAAAAACAGAATGGTGAAGAAGACATCTTCTACGTATCCGGCGGCTTCTTAGAAGTTCAGCCGAACTGTGTAACTGTTTTGGCAGATACCGTTGTTCGTGCTGGCAACATCGACGAAGCAGCAGCGCTTGAAGCGCAAAAACACGCTGAGCAAGCGCTTGAGAATCAGTCTGGTGACTTTGATTACTCACGTGCAGCTGCACAGCTAGCGGAAGCCTCTGCACAGATTCGTACTCTGCAGCAGATCCGTGAGAAATTGGGCAATCGTTAATCTTTAGTTAGATTTTCAAAGCTCAAAGAAAAAACCCTCATCATTGTTAATGGTGCGGGTTTTTTTATGTCAGTTGCAGAGCTATGGGGTGTTATACCTTGTTAAGGACTGAATTTTTGTTATATAGAGTTATAGGCTTTAAATAAAGTTTGATT
>CAJXIT010000081.1 GCA_913054055.1 uncultured Thalassolituus sp. | reverse complement strand
TATTTCTGATGGGGCGTCGGTAACTAGCATGCTCACCCAATGGTTAGAGAAAATAAATAGTGAAAAGATCGAAAGTTACTCACCTAAAGAGTTACAACCACTTGCTGAGTCTTTATGGTCTAGCATGCCCAGTAAAATCGCTGGTTTTTTAGGCGGAATAAAAAGCCTTAATATGCTGCCTGCGTTTATAAAAGGGCAGAAGCTGGCAGATAAAGGATTAAATTTTGAATCTGGATGCAATGTACCCGCATCGGAACATCGCTGTATATCTACTTTCAAAACGCTTAGTCCAAAGCGATGCGAGCAACTTGTTGCTAGCTGTAAGCAGCTTAATAAAAGCATGCATGGTCTTATTTCATCTGGCTTGATTCATCAACTACTGCTTCAGTGTCAGGAAGACAACCGCTTAGAAGGTTTTACAGACCGATTTGAATTCCCTTTTGTGTCATCGGTAAACATGCGCAGCAAGCTTGATGCAGTCAATCATGGGCTTGTTGGTGAAGAAACTGTATTAGGCTGTTTATCGTCTGGTGTAGTGAGTATGGTGACTGTTGACCTTGATGAAATTGGGAAGAGTTATCATAAGACCCCTTGGCAAATTGGTGATCAGGTTACTAGAGGGATCAAATCCGCCTTTAAGAAAAATCAACATTGGAAGGTGTTAAGGTTTTATAAAGTAGTGGGGCTAAAGGGGCTAAAAAAAATGTTCATGGATGCCAGTGAAAAACCACTGGCAACACCTTTAAGCTTGGCTAACTTGGGGCTAGTTAACTTTAAACAAAACGGGAATGAGCCGTTAACTGTTAAAGGTTATGAAGTGTATGCGGCATTTCATGCTTCAGGGGCAGGGGTGAATGTAACCGCTAACACGGTGAACGGGGCATTAACATTGTGTTTTACCTGTCCATCGCCCGCTATGAGTCAGGCCCGTTTAGATGATTACGCCCAAAAGGTGATTCAAACGTTAGAGCTGTGGGCCACATCTTATTCTATTCATACTGATGATGAAGGCCTTACCCAAATGCACGCTTAGCTATTGGCTTAGCGTGTTTTCAATATTGCTTCAGCTTAAATATTGAGTGGACTTCATAGCCTAATAAGCTTGTTCAATGGCTATTGGCTAAGAGCCCGTGGCGTTTTCTACTATTTATCACTCCCCCTCATCTCTTATTTTCATATGATCTTAATGGCTACTGTCATTGGAAAGATGCTGTGTGTGCTTGTATTTTAAATCTTTACAGTGTATAAATTGAATATCTTTACGGTGTAAAGTTAATTAATGGTTTGATACATCGATGCCTTCTGGAGAGAGAAATGAGCGATTCCTTAACGTCTAATGACTTTGATGCCATTGTCATTGGTGCCGGTAATGCGGGATTAACCGCAGCCACAGCCTTACAGCGCGGTGGGGCCAAGACCCTATTGCTTGAACGTCATAATATTCCGGGTGGTTGTGCCACCTCATTTGTGCGCGGCGAATTTGAGTTTGAAGTGGCACTTCACCAACTAAGTGGTTTGGGTACAGAAGATAAGCCTTTCATCATGCGTAAGATTTTTGGAGAACTAGGTGTGATGGACAAGGTGGAGTTTGTGCAAGAGCATGAGCTTTATCGCATGGCGGTAAAAGATGAATTTGATATTACGTTGCCCGCTAGCTGGACAGGTATCCGTAACGTATTAATTGAAAACTTTCCTGCAGAAGAAGCAGGCATTAAGACCTTTATGACCTTATGTGAGCAAGTGACCATGGAAAGTTTCATGGGTTTACCTATGGCTCGCAAAATGAATTCTGAAGAAATGCTGATGAAGAACTGCAAAAACTACGCAGAGCATGGTCTTCGTGATGCTAAATCGGTTTTAGATGAGCATTTTGAAAGTGAGCAACTTAAAACATTATTAGCAGCTTACTGGTGCTATTTAGGTATGCCACCAAAAGACATTAACTTTTGTGATTTAGCGGTTATGTTGTATGCCTATGGTGTATTCAAACCATGGCACATTAAAGGTGGTTCACAAGCGTTATCAAGTGCACTGTTAGAAAGCTTTTTAGAAGCAGGTGGTGAAGTGCGTTTTAACTGTTCAGTTGAAAGAATTGTGACTGATCAATCTGGCGACAAACCAACAGTTAAAGGGATTGTGACTGAATTTGGTGAAGAAATTTCAACCGGCCAAGTGATTTCAAATGCCAGCACGGTTGTGACGTTTGGTGACTTGTTGGATACACCTGTTATGCCTGAAGGCATTTCAAAAGACTTTAAATCTCGCGACATTGGTACATCAGCATTTTGTTTATACCTAGGTATGGATAAAACCCCTGAGCAGTTGGGTATCAAGAACGCGTCTACATTCTTATCGCAAACAATGGATGAAGAATTGATGCACGATACCATGAGCACAATGAATCCGCCTGTGGCTACTATGTTAACGTGTTACAACGTGGATGATCCAAGTTTTGCTCCTCCGGGCAAGAGTCAGATCTCGCTTTTATGTTTGCAGTACGGCAGTGTTTGGGAAGATATTCCTGTAGAAAAATACGCAGAAACAAAATACGCGTTTGCGGAACACTTATTAAATCAGGCTGAAGAGTTTTTCCCGGGTTTCCGCGCCAGTATTGAAGAAGTAGAAGTAGCAACCCCACTGACAATGATGCGTTACTTAAATACACCAGGTGGTGCTATTTATGGATTCCAGCAGAACCCTGAAGATGGTCCATTACACCGTCCACGTTACGACGACGTAAATGGCTTGCATATAGCGGGTAGTTGGCAAGGCATGGGTGGTTTCCAACCGACTTATATGGTGGGAACGTCAACTGCACAGGCCATTGTTAAAAAACTAAAAAAACAGCGTTCAGCTGAAGCTGCAAAAAAAGAAATGGGAGTAGCCAATGTCTAATTCAAATGAACTACTGAAAAACATTGTTGGTTATTGGGATGGGGTTGAACGTAAACAAGCCCGAGAACAGGTTGGTACAGACTTTAGTGAGCAAAAAGGTAAGACAGCAAGTGATATTGCTAAATTGCACCCTAAGCGTTTACAGCTGACTGTTTCTGAAATTTTTCAGGATACGCCTTCAACAAAAACATTCCGTTTAGTTCAATCTAAGCAGTCGTTGGTGAATAAGCCTTTGCCTCCTTTTCAAGCGGGCCAGTACATTAACTTGTACACCACTATAGATGGCGTAGAAACAGCACGACCATACGCTATATCGTCATGCCCAACCCATAGAGAGTATTACGATTTAACTGTGAAAATTGTAGATGGTGGTTTTGTGACAAACTATCTATTAGGTGATGAAGTGAAAGTAGGACAAGAATTTAGTTCTACCAGCCCAATGGGCACGTTTTATCACAACCCAATCTTTCATGGTGATGATCTGGTCTTTTTGGCTGGTGGTTCAGGTGGCGCCCCTGCGCGTAGCATGATTGAAAGCGCTTTAAATCGTGATTCAAATATTAACTTCCATCTGGTGTATGGTAACAGCTATGAAAATGATGTGATCTTTCAAGATACTTTCCGCGAACTGGCTGACAAATATGATAACTTCCAATTAAGCGAAGTCATTTCTCGCCCAACTGAAGGGTATGAAGGATTAACCGGTCATTTGAGCAAAGAGTTAATTACTGAACTGACGGGTGATGCTTCATCAAAAACCTTTTATATTTGTGGGCCAACGCCGTTTAACGATTACTGCGTTGAGCAGTTAAAAGCGTTAGGGGTTGAAGATAAGCGCATGCGTATTGAATGTAATGGACCACCTAAAAAACCAAGCTGTTTAGATGGCTGGCCAGAAGTGGTAAGCGAAGTGGATGAAGTGACGGTAACGGTGAAAGGCCGCGGTCAATTTGTTGCGCAAGCGGGTGAGCCTTTATTAAACAGTTTGGAGCGTAATGGTTATACCGTAGAAAATGCGTGTCGTTCGGGTGAATGTAGCTTATGTCGAGTGAAAGTATTAAGCGGAGAGGTGTTTAATCCACCAGAGTCCCTTTTACGTAAGTCAGATAAAGACTTTGGCTGGGTGCATTCTTGTGTGGCATTCCCAACAACGGATATTGAAATCTTATATTGATATTTTAGGCTCTATAAAATGAAAAGGCCGAAAGAGAAATCTTTCGGCCTTTTTTGTTTTCATGAAACAAGCAACAAGCAATATGCACCAAGTATGGTTTAGCTTTTCATGCCCAGTGTGGCGGTGGCTAAAAAGTGTTTAATACCTGTTTCAGGTGGGATCACAATGTGACCTTCAATCACTAAGGATGCAATGCCGTGTACCATGGCCCAGGCACCTTGCGCTTGAATTTTTAATGTGTGTTCATTGGTTTGGAATCGAGCAAAGCCCTCGCGTAATAGTACGTAAGGTTTTTTGCTGGCTTCTTGCAGTGCTAATTCACTTCCGTCATCAGGCAGAGGGGCACTTTCAGTATTTAAATGTTTGCCTGGGTGGGTTTGACTGAGCATTAACTTGTAAAGCTGTGGATTATGGCTGGCAAAAGTAATGTATTCAGCACCGTATAATAAAATCAATTCTTTTGGGTCTTTGAGGTCTTGTTTGATTTGCATCATGCGCTCACCTAGCTCAATAAACCCAGCCGCTGCAACAGCACGAAATAACTCAGATTTGTTTTTAAAGTGAGAGTAGGGGGCCATGTGGCTAACGCCCACTTCCGCTGCAATGGCTCTTAAAGACAGTGCATCGATTCCTTTCTCTTTAATGAGCATTTGTGCAGCGTTGATAAGGGCGGCTTTTAAATCGCCATGGTGATAGGTGTTATTGGAGCTGGTAGACAAGTTAAAATTTCACAGTATCAGTCAATATATGAACCAACATATCAGGTTGCCATGTCGGGTTCAAGAAAGGCTGGATTCGTTCCAGTGCAGACGGTATGCAATTTTGCTTATAGTTTATTGGCCAGAGGGTACCCAAAGCATTGTCTGCACGAAGCGCTTTAGGTGCCGTTCGCGATATTTTCAGTAACGTATCGGCCAGAGGGCTGGCCTCGTACGAGCGCACACTGTGCGCGATATTTTCAGTAACGTATCGGCCAGGAGGCTGGCCTCGTACGAGCGCACACTGTGCGCGATATTTTCAGTAACGAATCGGTCAGGAGGCTGGCTTCGTAAGAGCGCACACTGTGCGCGATATTTTCAGTAACGTATCGGCCAGAGGGCTGGCTTCGTACGAGCGCACACTGTGCGCGATATTTTCAGTAACGTATCGGCCAGAGAGCTGGCCTCGTACAAATATACATTGTTAGTGACGATCTATTAGTAGCGTTTTTTCAAAGTTGAACCACGAGCATCTAACCCCGCTAGGATGGCTTTCATCTCATCCGCCTGCTCCATGATTTGTTTGCTTTTTAGGGATTCTCTTTGTGCTTTTTCTTCGGCTAGTTTCTCTTTGATCAAGCGTTCTTTCGCTGCGCTACCGGTACGTCCGGTTGAAATCTTTTCTTTTGCCAGTTTCGTTGTCTTTTTAGCCGGTGACGATGCTGCTCGACTGATGCCTGTGGCGGTGCCTCGGGTTTTGGTCAGGCTGGATTTTAGCGGTGCAGTCTTAGCGATGCTGGTTTTACCTAGACTGGTTTTTACGCCCACAAGGCTACGGCCTTCGTAGGTTTCCATGGCTTCGTCAAACAGATCTTTTAGCTCTTCGCGGTCGTGTGCCACAGCAAAGTCTTCAACGGTGAAGTTTTGTACACCAAAATCACTTAAGTCTTTATAAAATCTATGTTTGATGCCCAGTGCCATGGCTTCTTGATACTGTTGAAATCGTTCATCACTGCTGTCTTTGCAGGTGCCCACCCATACATCATCTGTGGTGTTATTGGTAATGGTAAATACGATCATAATGCAGCCTCTGTACAACAATCTGGCCATAAACACTTTGCCAGATCTCAAAACGGTCGCGCATTGTAATGGGGAATAATAAAAAAGGTAGGCTTGATTTTTAACTATTTTTTTATATCGATTTTATTTGCGAATAAGTGAGCTTGGATGCAAAAAAAACGCTTAGAATCAAGTTTAAAGTGAGGGCAATTACAAAAATATACAGGCCAGTCTGAAACCATTATAGGTGGGGCTCAAGCAGTGTCATTCACACTGCTTTAGTTATAGTGAAGGGGTTAAGCCATTTCACTTACAGAGCTTGCTTTCATTTCACCATTTATCAATTCAATTAAATAGACTTGCCCTGTATTCAGCTCTAAACATTCAACGGTTAGGCCCATGCTAAGCTCCATATCCAGTTCGTCTTTGCCAGATATCACCTCAATGCTACCTGTACCTTGGTCTAGCTTAATTTGTACATCCATTAACCTTATCCTTATTATTTTTTGTGGATGAAGTCAGTATAACTTCAGTTATGGGCCTCATAGTGGTTTATATCGGCCATATTTCTGAGATGTCTTAAGTTTGAATAAAATGATCGTTCGAGATTCATGGGATGGCTGGCAGTCTAGGTAGCATGCCTTTAATAAAGTCCGGATTCCAGAAGACTCTGCCTGAAACCTGGCCATCAAGGGCCATTAACCATTTGGCGAGTTCATGGTTGCAGTTGTTCCATAGGGCATAGCTTGAGTGATAGGGTACAAAATAAACCTGGTCCGCTTCATGATATACCTGATCCGCAATAGAGCTCTGAAACTCACTGGATAGCATTTGGAACAAAGCCTCAGCTTTTTCCGCATTGACAGGAAACGGCACAATATTAATGCAGTCAGTGAATAAAGGGGTTGCGGCTTCATCAGGAGACCACTTGATGGCTTTTCGCCCCAGCGCCCCAAGGGTTGGCCAAACCATATGGCTAATAGCGGTAATCAACTCCCGTTTATCAAGGGCAAACAGGTCCCAATCCCCATAGGTGAACTCAATCAGTTCGTTGTCTCGGTAAAACCCTAAACTATGGTGCCCCCATGTACTGTATTGCAGTAAGTATACGGTTTCAGTGGGGGTGTGAGCATCTATTTTGGGCAATTTAAAACAGGTTTCAAACAGCATTTAGGGCCTATTGATCAAGCACGTACAAGGTAAGTGTAGGGCCTGTTGGATTATCTGCATACTCGCTTTGTTGCGCTAAAATTGGGCTACAGTTAATAAGAATGTTTGTATTCATTGAGATTAAGTAGCTGGATGACGCCTTTTGCCATTTCTATTTTCAAAATTTGACTCTTTAGCCATAAAAATCCCCGTGTTATTTGTATTGACCCTAAGTGTCATGATGGGGGTATTTTTATGGGTGATGGATGATTATGGCAATAAAGTGTTGTTAGACGTTGCCAAAAAACAGGTACGCCAAAGTGGTGAATCCATGGTGTCGGTGTTAGGCAAGCGCTTGACCATTGCAGAGTCTGTGGTCAGCTCGATGGCAAGTGCCGCAGAGGTTTTGCCATCCAATGATTCACAGCACCATTTAATTATTAAGCCGCTGATTGATCATGATAATTCTGCTCACTTCATTGCAGGGGGGGGCGTGTGGCCCCAACCTTATCTATATCAAAGCAATCAAAAACAGCGGAGTTTTTTTTGGGGCAGAAACCAAAACGGTGCGCTGGAATATTTTGATGATTATAACGACCCAAAAGGGGCGGGCTATCATAATGAAGAATGGTATGTGCCTAGTCACTTTTTAGCCCCAGGACAATACTATTGGTCTAAATCTTATATGGACCCATATTCCCATGAATCCATGGTGACCGTCACGACCCCCATGTACAAAGGTGATCAATATTATGGGGCCACTACCATAGACTTAAGCTTGGATGGTATGAGCGAATTGTTGGCTACGGAATCTGCTAAATTTGGTGGTTATGCGTATGCGCTGGATCGTAATGGCACATTTATATCTCACCCTGATGAAAGCGTGAGTAAAAAAATCATACAAGGCCAAGATGGTGAAGCGGATATTCAATTTACTAACATAAAAGAGGCCGCCGAGAACAACCCTAATATGCCAGATGTGACAGTGGGGCTATTAGAAAAAGAAAATGTCTCTAGATTAAATAAAGATATGAACAAAAAGGCATTATTTTTAGACAGCAACAGCTATCAAATTGATATTTTTGAAGCCCATAGAATCATCAGCACATTAGAAGACCCATTAAAATATAAAACCTACGGTGAAACCTTTATTCAAGAGTTTACCAATAAGCATGACCCCATATTGAATCAACCCGTGCTCTTGAATGTATTCCATGTACCAAAAACTTATTGGAAAGTGATTATGGTCACGCCAATGGATAGGGTAACGGCGACCAGTGACAAAATCACTCAGGCTGTGGTTACGGCATTTATCTACGTGATTGTACTAGGACTGCTAATCGGCTTGATCGCCATACATTTTATTTTGATCAAACCAATTAATAAAATGTATAAGCAAATTTCTCATAATGCTTCTAACGATGGGTTTATTGAAGGGGTGGATAACGGTGAGCTTGGGGCTTTAGCCAAGCGTTTTAATCAAAACCGAAGTGAGTTAATTGAAGCCAACAAAGAACTTGAGCAGTCTGTTGAAAAGGCTGAGCAAGCGACGGTAGCCAAAACTCAATTTTTAGCCAATATGAGTCATGAGATTCGAACACCCATGAATGGTGTTAAAGGCATGTTAGACCTGCTTGATAAAAGTCAATTAACCGAACAGCAGCGTCATTATACGGCCGTTGCCAAGAGTAGCTCTGATAGCTTACTGGTTTTGATTAATGATATTTTGGATTTTTCAAAAATTGAATCCGGTAAATTGGACATTGAAAGCATCGATTTTAACATTCGACATACTCTCAATGAATTTTTTACTAGCATGGTGCACCTTGCAGAAAATAAAGATGTCGAATTAATTTTAGATTTGAGTGGATTAGAAATTGAGTGGATAAAAGGTGACCCGGGACGAATAAGGCAGATCTTAACGAACTTAATTTCTAATGCGATTAAATTTACAAGCGAAGGGTACATTCTTGTAAAAATTGGCGTGAAAGATGTCAATGATATGGGGCTAATTTTATACGGTTCAGTCACGGATACGGGGATAGGTATTCAGAAAGATAAATTGAGTGGGTTATTTGATTCGTTTTCTCAGGTGGATGCTTCAACCACTCGGGAATATGGTGGTACAGGTTTAGGCTTGTCTATTAGCAAACAGTTATGTGAATTAATGGAAGGCTCAATCAGTGTAAAAAGCGACTTAGGCGTGGGTAGCCGATTTGAATTCACCCTGACATTAACTAAAAGTAAAAACCATTACGATGTTAATCAATCTAGGGTTTTGCAGAATAAAGTTGTATTGGTTAATGATAATAACCCTAGTAGTCAAAAGGTTGTATGTCATTTACTCAGAGCACGTGGAGCCGAAGTAGAAACAGCAGCCACAGTAGAGGATATTTGCCAATGCATTTCATCTAATAAGTTCGATTTGGTTTTATTGGATATTCGCCAATTAGAATTGCGCCCTAGTATTAAGGATGACTTATTTAAGATTAAGAAAGTCAGTGAGAAAACAGGCACTCGTCTTGTTGGATTAACATTGGCCATTAGTGATAAAACCCGGGAGGACTACCATAATTTAGGGTGTGATCATATCATTCCGAAACCTGTTACTGATATTTCCATGGATTTAACACTGAAGAATATGTATTCAGAAGGTAAATATGAGTCTGATTTTAGTGTTGATGAAGACCTATTATCCAAACTGAATCACAAGTTAAGTGATGCTGAGATTAAAATATTATTGGTAGAAGATAATTTGATTAATCAGGAAGTGGCTTTAGGGTTACTAGAGGAAATTAATTTAACAGCAGACGTGGCCCAAAATGGAATGGAAGCGCTTGAGTTGCTCACATCAGAAAATAGAGAATCAGATTACAATATCGTATTAATGGATTGCCAAATGCCGGTGATGGATGGCTATGAAGCCACTCGAAAAATTCGATCGTTTGAAGCCAGAACTGGGTTGAGCAGTATACCGATTATAGCCATGACGGCTAACGCCATGATAGGTGATGAAGAAAAGTGTTTATCAGCAGGAATGAGTGACTACATTCCGAAACCCATTGATATTGAGTTACTAAATGAAAAGGTTCACCAATGGGCCGTTAGATCCAATTAGGTTTATGGGGTGTGATAAAATTGTTATGAGCGACACACTTATGTATCCGTTTAAAAAAATGGGGGGGGTTACTTTTGCTGTTTGTTTAGTGCTTTTATCTGGCTGCTCTAGCTTACCTAAACCTGTCTTTTCAGATGTGGTATACGACTATAAAGTTAAACCCCCTTATGCGCTCACACCGGCATATAAAACCATTAATGTATCGTTAGATGCTCGCAATACCAAGCTGCCAGAAAAAACCTTTAGTGATGAAAGTATTAAGTTTAAATGGACACCTTCAAGTAAAACCGCGAATTTTTCCGTATATATTCACCTTTCAAATTCATTTTTGATTGAGCGTGAGAACACGGTTAAACAAGACGTGGTGTACGATGAAAATGGAAGAGGAGGGTTTGTTCGAATAGGCATTCAAAGAGCCTTTATTCGTACCCATTACACGGTTGAGGTGGTGGATAACATCAAGGATGTACTGATTAATCAAGTGAATGCGGCGGGCAACTTCCCAATAGAGGCTAAGTTAAGCAATGACTTGAAGGAAAATAAAAAAATATTGAAAAAAGCCTTTTATCAAGAGCTTACTCAAGCACGTGAAAAATTGATGTTAGATATATGGCAAGGGTTAAAAACCCATCATTTAGCGCCGATACAAACTACGTTTGGTAAGTTGCAAAATAAAGTGGTGAGTGAGCTATCAGTGGAGCCAAAATTTAAGCAAGCCTACAACTTGTTAAAGTCGAATCGTAAGCGCAACGCAGTGAAAGCGCTAAAAATATATAATGATGGGATGGCCTTTTACAAAGGCAAAGATGACAAGTTAAGTAATATGATACGCCAGCACCTTGATCATGGTATTACCGTGAGTTCAGCCATTGCAAATCATGAGTACCCTGACCGATATAAATGAATCAGGGCCAAGATATTTTTAGGTTAACAGGCTAGTTCAGCCAAATCTTTGTATAGATTTAAGGCATCTGGGTTTAATAAGGCGTCTTTATTTTTTACTTCTTTTCCATTTATGGTATCTCGCACGGCCACTTCTACAATTTTTCCTGAAAGCGTTTTTGGAATATCCGTAACTTGAAGGATGACGCTTGGTACATGCCTTGGTGTTGTATTAGTGCGAATGGTGGATTTAATCTCAGTGATCAATTGATCACTTAATATTTGCCCTTGTTTTAACACCACAAATAGTACCACGCGCACATCATCACTGTTTTTAGGCCAAGTTTGACCCACGGCAATGCTTTCCATAACAGCCGGTACTTTTTCAACCTGACGGTATATTTCAGCGGTACCAATTCTCTCCCCTCCCGGATTTAAAACAGCGTCGCTGCGACCGTGTATGATCATACTTTTATAAGGGTTACCATTAAATTCGCGGGGAATCATTTCTACAATATCCCCATGGGCCCAAACATTCTCGAATTTA
>CAJXIT010000080.1 GCA_913054055.1 uncultured Thalassolituus sp. | reverse complement strand
TGTTAAAAAATGCTTCGAAAAATTCTTCATTATTATTAAACTCCACATATTCAACCTTGATGCCTTTTAACGACTCAAATTCACTGATGACGTCAGGGTTAATATAGTCTCCCCAATTTAATATTCGTATTGACTGAGCATGAGTGGTAGCACTTAATATAAATGCTAACAGTATTGCGCTTAGTTTGATCGTCATAAAGCCCCCGAAGCTTATTTTGCTATTTTTAGAAGTAGGAAGTGTAAAAAGTTTGGATTTTACGAGAACAAAAATTTTTAAGTTATATGTACTAGGGGGTAGATTTCAGAACGGGTCGGCATTTTAGAAGTAAAAAGAGCCTAAGTTAGGCCCTTTTTAAAAATTATTAGTTATTTAATTGAAAGAAACCAGGCTTTATTATCAGAATGTTTGAAGCAGCAATTGGCCGCTGCATTTTTAATTTCACTGTTAGCAAAATAAAATTGTATCTGTTCTGATAGCTCTTGTTTAATTGCATCATAAGACAAGCTGACATAGTTGCTGCCATCAAAAAATTGCAGTGCGAAGTCAGCTGTGATGGCAATATCATTATGCACCAGTTGCTTGGGGATTAAGGTACTCATGCTTCTAAAGGCAAGCTGCCTTAATAATGATGGAATGCTGTTGCTGGTATGTAATGACCAAGTATCGCTCAAAAAGTTAGAGTCGATGGATTTTGCTTTTTCGATAAAGCGCTTGGCAACGGGGTCGGCCAAATTTTTTCCATAAGGCACTTGATTGGGTGCTTGGTAAACGTAATCAATTTCATGGCTGCCATCACTGAAAGCTGTATTGCCAGGAAAGGGAGCAATGAGTTCATTGTCTAAAATTACTTTGAGTTTGACTGGCCAGTTTGATTGTTCGCTTAGGGTTAAGCGTACTTTTTTAACTTTGCTTTGTCCTAGCTGGCATCGAGAGATATTTTCACAGATGGTAACGGTTAAAAACTCGGCCCATTGATCAAATACGTAATTTTTAGACGGGGTTGTCATGTGGTCTCCTATTATTGAAACAGGGAGCCATTTTCTTATATTAAAGTGCAGTGAAATTACGTTCTAATATAAGAAAGGGGCTCTGACTATCTTATG
Source organism: uncultured Thalassolituus sp. (assembly GCA_913054055.1). GTDB lineage: Bacteria > Pseudomonadota > Gammaproteobacteria > Pseudomonadales > Oceanobacteraceae > Bermanella. The sequence continues at coordinate 10,433 of CAJXIT010000080.1, read as the reverse complement.
ATTTAAGTATAGACAGAGTCTGAGCAGGTAAAGCGAAAGGGCTTAAATTAATTCTGATTGAATGTATTCAAGCACGTCTTCATGGTGTGTCTTGGTTTTAAACTTATCCATGATATTAACAAGTTTACCCTTCTCATTGATAATAAAGGTTGTGCGGTGAATGCCATCGTATTCACGCCCCATAAACTTCTTAAGCCCCCATACACCGTACTTATCAGCAATAGCATGATCTTCATCTGATAGTAGGGTGAAGTTTAGTTCGTCACGCTTTTTAAACTTCAGTAAGCGCTTGGGGGCATCTGGGCTGATCCCTAGTGCAACGGCGTTTAGTTTGTCCAAATCTTTCTTGTGGTCACGAAGAGCACATGCTTGGGTTGTGCAGCCTGGGGTCATGGCTTTTGGGTAAAAATACAAAACAACGATTTTACCGCGATAGTCTTTCAATGCCACCTTATCGCCATTCTCATCAAGGGTGGTAAAAGCAGGTGCAACTTTGCCGATATCAGGACGAATCATGGTTTTCTCTTTATTTGTTTAGAAAATGAATGGGTTAAAGTGGCTGAGTAGTTTGAAGTTAGCCTTTTAATTTTAACTTTAAAGCAGTTTTTGGCACGCAGCAACAGGGTAGGATCTCACCTTCATTTATCCATGCCATGGGTTCTTGAAGGTAAGCCACTTCACCCTCTACTAAATCGGTTCTGCAGCCTCCGCAATAGCCTTCTCGACATTGATAGGGTAGATGTACATCTTGAGCTTCTAAGCTTTCCAGAAGGTTGTTAGCGTAATGAAAAGTGAGGGGTTTAGTTACGCCTTCCACATGTAAAGCGTGAATGGGTTTTTCTAGGCCGTTTAACTCTAGCTGATCATCATCAACAGGCTGCTCTGGGTTATGTTCAGGTAGAAAGAACGCTGTTTGCTGTGATTCAGTGGATTCAGCTTCAGAAGGGGGCACAGGGCTTTCCAGGTGAAAGTCACTGTGCTCGTCGTATTCCCCGTCTAATTGAAAACCTTTTGGGTCTTCTTGTTCTTTTTGAGTCATGGCTAACATGGTTGCAGTGTTAAAGCTCGATATCCATGAAGTCGTCTACCGATACTTCGCTGTCGATGGCGCCCACAAGGTATGAGCTTATTTCCGCTTCTTGTGGCGCTACTTGAACATTATCGCTTACTAACCAAGCGTTAATCCATGGAAGTGGATTTTGCATGGTTGGGAAAATGGTTTCTAGGCCGATAGCGGTTAAACGCTGATTACAAATGTATTCCACATACTGGCTCAGAATATCTTGGTTCAGGCCGATCATGCTGCCATCTTTAAATAGGTATTCAGCCCATTCTTTTTCTTGTTCAGCGGCTTCGCGGAAGATCGCAATGACTTCATCTTTGCATTCTGCGGCAATCTCACCCATTTCAGGATCATCTTTTCCAAGCGCCCAAATTTGTAGCATGTGCTGTGTACCGGTTAGATGCAGTGCTTCATCACGGGCAATCAGTTTGATGATTTTTGCATTACCCTCCATTGTGGCGCGCTCTGCAAAAGCAAAGCTACAAGCGAAGCTCACGTAAAAACGAATGGCTTCTAAAACATTCACTGATGCCATTGTTAGGTAAAGCTTGCGTTTAATATCACGCAGATTAACGGTGATGGTTTCGTCGTTAATGGTGTGAGTGCCTTCGCCTAGATTTTGGTAATAGGCCACACTTTCAATTAAATCGTCATAATATTTAGTCACGCTTTCTGCACGTTTTGTAATGTATTCGTTTTCAACAATGTCATTGAATACAGTTGCTGGATCGGCGATTACATTGCGAATAATGTGCGTGTATGAACGGCTGTGAATGGTTTCACTGAATGACCAAGTTTCAATCCAAGTTTCCAGTTCAGGTAATGACACGATAGGCAGTAGTGCAACGTTTGGAGAGCGGCCTTGAATACTGTCTAGCAATGTTTGGTATTTAAGGTTGCTTAAAAAGATGTGCTTTTCATGCTCTGGTAAGTTAGCAAAATCCTTACGGTCAGTTGATAAATCAACTTCTTCAGGGCGCCAGAAAAAAGATAGCTGCTTCTCAATTAATTGTTCAAATATTTTATACTTTTGAGTGTCGTAGCGAGAAACGTTTACATTTTCACCAAAAAACATGGGTTGAGAAAATGCATCAAAAGATTTTTGGTTAAAAGTTTGGTAAGCCATAATTATTCATTCTTTAAAACAGAAAAATTGAGCGCCTCTTTTATAGTGGTCGCTCAATTTTTAAAAATTTTATAAAAGCCAGACGTACACAACAAAAAGTCACTGGCTTTCGTGTTTAGCGTTGCTTAAATTTTACAAGCGCCGCCTTCACAACCGTCATCTAAATCCTCTTGAGCATCGTCTGCACCATCACGGGTGTTGTGATAATAAAGAGTTTTAAGACCAAGTTTGTAGCTGGCCAATAAGTCTTTTAACAGTACTTTCATTGGCACTTTTGAATTCTCAAATTTAGTAGGATCGTAGTTTGTATTGGCTGAAATAGCTTGGTCTACAAACTTTTGCATCACACCGACTAATTGAAGGTAACCATCATTATTTGGCATTTTCCAAAGCAATTCATAGTTATCTTTTAGGTTTTCGTAGTCCGGCACCACTTGTTTTAAGATGCCATCTTTAGACGCTTTAACACTGATGAACCCACGTGGTGGCTCAATGCCGTTTGTGGCGTTACTGATCTGCGATGATGTCTCAGAAGGCATGAGCGCAGTTAGGGTAGAGTTGCGTAGACCGTGGGCCTTAATGTCACTGCGAAGGGCTTCCCAGTCACAATGTAGCTCTTCAGTGCAGATTTTATCTAGGTCTGACTTATAGGTATCAATTGGCAAGATACCCTGAGCGTAAGTGGTTTCGTTAAATTTCTCACACGCACCTTGCTCTTGTGCAAGCTTGTTAGAGGCTTTCAGTAAGTTGTACTGAATGGCTTCAAATGTTTTATGAGTTAAGCCTAGGGCTGAACCATCAGAGTATTTTACGCCGTTTTTAGCTAGGTAGTAGGCATAGTTGATTACACCTACACCAAGAGTTCGGCGAGCCATGCTGGCAATTTCTGCTGCCGGCATTGGGTAGTCTTGATAAGTTAATAAACTATCAAGGGCGCGTACAATGAGGTCAGACAGTTCTTCTAATTCGTCTAGGTTTTTCAGGGCTCCTAGGTTAAATGCTGCAAGAGTACAAAGGGCGATTTCACCTTCTTTGTCGTTTACGTCATTTAATGGCTTAGTTGGCAGTGCGATTTCTAAGCATAGGTTTGATTGACGAATCGGCGCGTGTTCAGGGTTAAATGGGCTGTGAGTATTACAGTGATCCACGTTCTGAATATAAATACGGCCAGTACTTGCACGTTCTTGCATTAACACCGAGAAAAGCTCCATGGCTTTAATGCTTTCTTTGCGAATGCTTGGGTCTTGCTCGTATTTAACGTATAGCTCTTCAAATTTATCTTGGTCTTCGAAGAAAGCATCGTATAAGCCTGGTACGTCAGAAGGGCTAAACAATGTGATGTTTTGGCCTTTGATCAAGCGCTCATACATTACCTTATTTAGTTGCACGCCATAATCTAGGTGACGTACACGGTTTTCTTCAACACCGCGGTTGTTTTTCAGTACCAGTAGGTTTTCTACTTCTAAGTGCCAAAGTGGGTAGAAAAGTGTTGCTGCACCACCACGTACACCACCTTGTGAACAGCTTTTAACCGCTGTTTGGAAGTGTTTATAAAAAGGAATACAACCTGTGTGGAAAGCTTCACCACCACGGATGGGGCTGCCTAGGGCACGAATGCGGCCAGCGTTAATACCAATACCGGCACGTTGGCTAACGTATTTAACAATGGCACCGGCAGCGGCATTGATTGAATCTAATGAATCGCCTGTTTCAATTAATACACATGAGCTGAATTGGCGAGTAGGGGTGCGCACACCGGCCATGATTGGCGTTGGCAGAGACAGTTTAAATGTGGAAACCGCATCATAAAAGCGACGCACATAATCCATACGAGTGGATTTGTCATAACTTGAAAATAAGCACGCGCCAATTAAAACATATAAGAATTGCGGGCTTTCAAAAACTTCCCCTGTGACACGGTTTTGTACAAGGTATTTACCTTCAAGCTGTTTAACTGCGGCGTAGGCAAAGTTTAAATCGCGACGGTGATCAATGAAGCTGTCCATTTCGTCGAATTCAGCTTGAGTGTAGTCTTCTAGCAAGTGTTGGTCATAGCGTTCTGTATCTACCAAGCGGGCAACATGGTCATACAGTTTAGGAGGCTCAAATTGTCCGTACGCTTTTTTACGTAGGTGGAAAATGTTTAGGCGAGCAGCCATATATTGATAATCGGGGGTGTTCTCTGAAATTAAATCAGCAGCCGACTTGATTAGGGTTTCATGAATGTCAGAGGTAGATATGCCATCTGGCAATTGTATTTGGGCGCGAAGCTCAACTTCTGAAACAGATACGTTATCTAAACCTTCGGCAGCCCATGTGACTACTTTATGGATTTTATCTAAATCCAGTGGTGCTCGAACTCCGTCTCGTTTTGTCACATGAAGTGTGCTGTTCATTGTTACCCTTGCCCAATTAAAAACCTCTTCTTATGAAATAAGAAGAAGGCGATAGAAGTCTAATTAAATAAAATGTGTTGAAAGTACAACTGATCACCATTTATCCACCTTCTTATTCTTCTTAGGGGAGTGGTTACATATTAAGCACTATATATGGTGATAACTGCCAACAAGACACAAGATAATGCGGTTTCGAGATGGAATCAACCCTATATATAGTGTGTAGACTAAAATCATCTGTGGATAAAATGTGTGTAACTAGTGGGTAAAGGCAGGATGTTAGTAACCGCTAACGTAAGTCCCTAAGTAATTCCGCTAGGTTGTCAAAAAAAGCACATTTTCATGTAGTATTAGACCCTAAATTAAATAATTATAAATAGTTGGCGTAGCGCGTCCGGCTTAATATTTGCCTCGTGCTATGCAGCTGGCCCACAAGGGTCTAAATTAAGAGATATAGACAGTTTCTCCGTTAGGAATACACATGGAACAAGCATTACAAAGTGATGAAAGCTGGAACATCTTAATTGTTGAGGATGATGAACGCCTGGCAGACCTGACTCGTGAATATTTAGAGTCCAATGGCTTACAAGTGTCTGTTGTGGGTGATGGCGCTGTGGCGGTTGACCGTATAAAAACCGACCAGCCTGATTTAGTGATTCTTGATTTAATGTTGCCAGGTGAAGATGGCTTGTCTGTTTGCCGCTTGGTTCGCCCTTATTACACAGGGCCCATTATCATGTTAACCGCTCGAGATGATGATCTGGACCAGGTATTAGGTTTAGAGATGGGGGCTGATGATTATTTAGCCAAGCCAGTTCGCCCAAGAGTATTATTGGCCAGGATTCGGGCCTTATTACGCCGATTAAAAGATATTCCTTCAACAGATGAAGGCATTGATAATGATGGTAATGGCCAGGAGCGCGTTACATTTGCCAATCTTGTGGTTGATAACGCCATGCGTGAAGCGTGGCTAGATGAACAACCTATTGATTTGACCAGTGCTGAGTTTGATTTGCTTTGGCTGCTAAGTTCAAACGCCGGTAGGGTATTAAGTCGAGAAGAAATTTTCACGGCCTTACGGGGCATTGAATACGATGGGCAGGATCGCTCGATTGATGTCCGCATCAGTCGCATTAGGCCAAAAATTGGGGATGATCCATTGCAACCAAAGCGTATTAAAACGGTTCGCAGTAAAGGCTATTTATTTGTTAAAGAGATTTAACGACGTTCAATACAATAATAATAAAACCTGAATCTAAGGAGAGCGCGTATTTTTTCTCGCGTATATCTAGGTGTGCTGGTCATTTTAACCATGGTATCAATGACGACGATTGGTACCTTGTGGCTAGTGAATCAAATTACCTTTCAACAGCATTCTCAAGCCATGTTTGGCGGGCTACTGGGATTAACAAAGCGCTCAATATTGTTTCATGATATGGACTCTCAGCATGTTTCAAAGCTATTGGGGGTGCCTATTCATGTGATATCTATGGATGAATCAAAAAATTCATGGGTAGAAAAGCAGAGGTTGCTGCAAGGGCAGGTATTGGTCAATGCTGTTGATGCCGAAGAAGGTTTGGAAGTTTCTGTTTTATTAAATTCAAAAGATAAACATTACGTATTAAGCGGTGAATTTAAAGATTTTCGAACCTCTTTAATTCAGGGGGCTTTTTCATTAATTAATGATGAATTAAAGCGAGGTGAGCATTCGGTTGATGCATTATTAAAAGAAATCAAAGAAGATTTAAATTTTGGTACACGGATGTTACCGAAGCAAGAGTTACAAACCGGTCACTCCCACTCTCACAATGTCCATGTTCCAGATCATTATGGCCACTATGATATTAGTGGCAATGTGGGACATTTTTATTCGTATTTCCCTATTGTTGATAAAGTAATTGAAATAGGGCCTATCCAATTTAAACCTGATATCCCGTTTCAGGCTATTTTTGTTGTTGTCATTCTCGCCATCATCATTACTGGTATTGCTGTGTATTGGTTGGTGTTTCGATTTGAAGTGGGTTTGCAAAAACTTGAACGGGCAAGTACCCGAATCGCATCTGGCCATTTGAACTCTAGGGTAAAAGTAGGCAGTGACGATGCGGTTGGACGGTTAGGTGAAGCGTTTAATCGAATGGCTGAGCAAATCCAGCATTTGATGGGAGTGCAGAAAGAAATGATTCGAGCGATAAGTCATGAGCTAAGAACCCCTGTTGCTCGAATGCGTTTTGGTGTGCAAATGTTAGAAGACACCACTGAGGATGCGTATTTACAAAAACAATTAAAGGATATGGATCAAGATCTTCAGGAACTGGATGAGCTTGTGGATGAGATTTTAACCTACGCTCGGCTTGAAGAGGGTGGGCCCATCTTAGAATTTAAAGATGCCAATATTTTAGAATTAATTGAACAGGTGGGTGAAGAAACGAAACGCCGAACGGATAAGGTTAAGGTAACGATTAATAGTGAAACTCACGCAGAAGAAGATATTTTCAGTAGTATTGAATATCGATACATGCACCGCGCTATTCAAAACTTAGTGGGTAACGCATGTCGCTATGCGACTAAACAAGTTCACATTGAATTTAGCTGCCAAGATAATATCTGTCGTATAGATGTGGAAGATGATGGTGAAGGTATTCCAAAAAAAGATTGGGACAGGGTGTTCTCTCCTTTTACGCGGCTAGATGATAGCCGAACTCGGTCATCCGGAGGATATGGGCTGGGTTTATCTATCGTGCAAAGAATCATTTATTGGCACGGTGGTCGCGCTATTGTGAGCGAAAGTCGTTGGGGTGGTGCAAAAATGAGTTTGCTCTGGCCGAAAAATGATCAGATTAACCCGAATTAACCTTCGTATATGATGTATTTGCTTTCTGTTAACAAAACGTTACAAACTGCTTACATATTCAATACAGAACTTTTTATCAATACAAACCATGATGGCTTTATTTTTCTGGTCTCAGAAGCATAGTGAGAATGTAGCGAGAACTTCGGTTCTATTTTTAACCCGCCACTTGGCGGGTTTTTTTATGCCTGTCGATTTTTCTAATGAATTTATGATTCACATAGTGAGTTGAATTGAAGATTCATACGCTGACCTGAGTATTTTTAGAATGATCTTTCGGTTTAGGTTGCACGTTTGTTCGATTTCTTTGCCCTACCTTTCGTATACCTTCCTCTTACTTAATACGTATTTTTATAATCTAGTCAGACTCTATAATTGCCGACGTAAATCATAACACCGCCTCATTTACAGATAATTCTATAAATGCACAGGCCTAATTGTACAAGGTGAATACCAGAATGAAGCGAATAATGTTGCTCTTGAGTATCGTAGTGATCCAGACCTTATCTTGGGTCAGTCATGCTAGCGAAAGTGAATTTTTACCTGTCGAGGAGGCCTTTCCTCTTAAGGTTACATTGCAAAAAAACAGCGAATCACATGATACGGTTCATGTGAGCTGGGAAATTGCTGACCATTACTATTTATACAAATCTAGGATTAAGGCTTCTCAAGATGGTGAGGCTTTGTCCATAATTTATGAACAAGAATCAATCGAGAAGCATGATGAGTATTTTGGCAAAGTCGAAATATTCAAACATGCTTTGAATATCGAGATATCAGCGAATAATAACTCTCCTATAGCCCTAAGTTTTCAAGGTTGTGCAGAAGCGGGATTATGTTATCCACCGGTTAAAAAAGTAATTGATGCATCTTCATTAACGGCAACATTAAGTGAGGGCTTTGAATCGGATGAGAAGGCTGCTGAAAAAGCATCTGCAGATAGTAAACAGCAATTGAACATTGATTCATCAGATACCTCTTCGATTACCGCCTTGTTAGAAGAGGGCAGTATGGTGATTCAGCTTTTAATTTTCTTTGCCTTGGGTCTGGGCTTGGCGTTTACGCCATGTGTGTTTCCAATGATTCCTATTTTATCTAGCATCATTGTTGGGCAGGGCGAGAACCTTACTACGCGCAGAGCCTTTGCTATGTCACTTTCATATGTGTTGGGCATGGCTGTTACCTATGCGATTGCAGGTGTGGTTGTTGGCTATTTTGGTGCGACTGCCAACATTCAGCTTTATTTACAAAGTCCTTGGGTACTAGGCACATTTGCATTGGTTTTTGTATTGCTTTCACTGTCTATGTTCGGATTATACGAACTGGCATTGCCACGATTTATTCAAGATAAACTGACCAATGCTCAACAACAGCAACAGGGCGGAAGCTTAGTCAGTGTTGCCATCATGGGGGCTTTATCAGCTCTTGTGGTCAGCCCATGCGTGAGCGCGCCATTAGCAGGAACACTGGTATACATTTCTACAACGGGTGATGCATTGTTAGGTGGTTTGGCCTTATTGGCATTAGGGCTTGGCATGGGTGTGCCGTTATTAATCATTGGTACTGGAGGCGGTAAGTTTTTACCAAAAGCAGGCATGTGGATGGATGGTGTTAAAAACGTATTTGGTGTGGCTTTACTCGCCATTGCAATTTGGTTGCTAGAAAGGGTTGTTCCAGCATCAGTAACGCTAGCATTATGGGGAACGTTGTTAATTGGTAGCGGTACTTTCTTAGGTGCGTTTGAACAGGGTACGCAAGGTTGGAAGCGATTATTTAAAGCAGTAGGGCTACTATTCAGCTTGTATGGTGCACTCTTGATGGTTGGCGCAGCAGCAGGGCAAAACAACCCTCTTGCTCCGCTAAAGTTTCTTGGTGCGACCCCTGCGAATCATGGGAGTAGCGCTGCCGGTAAACAAGGTGCTGAGCATATTCGTATTACAACCAGTGAAGAGTTTGAGTACTTACTAGCACAAGGTGAAAAGGAAAATAAAGTGGTGGTGTTGGACTTTTATGCGGACTGGTGTATCGCTTGTAAAGTCATGGAAGCTGAAGTATTCAGTCAGCCAAGTGCGGGCCAAGCCATGAAAGATGTGATTTTTGTTCAGCTAGATATGACAGACAATACTGAGAATCAACTATTATTCTTAAAGGGGTTTAATCTATTTGGGCCTCCGGCTGTATTATTTTTTAGTGCACAACAAGAATTAACTGAGCTAAGGGTTGTGGGTGATTTATCTTTACCATTTTTTTTAGAAACACTTGAGCAAGCTAAGTCAAACCTAAAGTCATAAAACTTAAATCTACATACAATCTTAAATAACTATTCAGTTGATATATTAAGCCTACTTTCAAACCAGTAGGCTTTTTCGATTAAAGCCTTCTTAAACTATCACTTTGTCTCTCACCTCAGCCTATTGCACACACTATTTATATCCATCAAAAGGTATAGGGAATTCTAGCTATTGTAAGGTCTGAAAATTATATGAAAAGTCCATAATAGTCAGATCTATATTTAGGCAGACTCGAACATGATAAAAAAACATACTAGGAATTTAATTTTTTGTTCACTGATCCTTTTGTTAGGAGCGTGTACAGAAGAGAAACCAGGGGTTGATGTGACCAATGCTGCTAATGGAAACAGTACAACCGATAGTGAAAAGATTGATGGTATTCAAACTGAATATGATCCATTTCAGGTTAACTTAGGCCAACAAATCTATGAAGCACAATGCCTAGCTTGCCATGGAACAAATGAAGAAGTAGGCCCCTTTGGTGCTTATTTTGTAGAAGGAAGCGCCCTAACCACAAGTCAGGATTATATTGATTACGTGGCGGATCTAATGCCAATCTCTCAGCCTCATGCCTGTGGCACAGATTGCTCTGAAGCCATTTTAGCTTATGCAGCCACAACATTTTTAAATCAGTCTAATCCAGATTCAGATAACTCAGATAACTCAGATAACTCAGATAACTCAGATAACTCAGATAACTCAGATAACT
>CAJXIT010000079.1 GCA_913054055.1 uncultured Thalassolituus sp. | reverse complement strand
ACTTAAACTGGGAATGCCTCCGTTTAAATTAATGACGAGTGGGTCGATGAGATTCCTTTGTCCGGTAAAGGTGCTTTCTTGCGTGGTTTGAATCGTGCGATTGTATTCAAGTTCGAGTATAAAGCCGATTTCTCGACCATCTTCTGTGGTGAGTGTGCCCATGGCATTGGCTTGTACCTGAGTGTCTGACTCAAATTGTGAAATGCTGGTCACTTCAATCAATGATACGCCAGCATTGATTTGGTTGGTGCCCAGCGCTTGTAGCGATGTGACGGTCATATCCTCTTCTACAAATAGCGAGCTTACGGCTTGTAAAAAATCAGCGTTCTCAAAATATTGAGCATCGCCGCTTTGTTTGTCAGTGACTAAACTCTGACTACGTAGGTGAATGCTGTCGGTGAGTGTTTGCTGTTGCGACTGTACAATGCCCGCACGATGACTTTGTGTATGGTTATTTGAAGCATTATTGCCCAAGGTTTGAACCCGCTGGCTTGTCACCTGGGCTTGAGAGGTGTTTTTTTGATATTCATAGCCTAGGGTTACGGTATTCTGAGCAATTTTCATGACGATCAACCTGTAGTGAACACCTAGGATATCGGCGTGGCGTATATTGTCTTTAGCTAGAAGTTCAGAATTGATAGATGGATTGGTTATTTAAACGAGTGCTTGAGGAGACCTTTCTTTCTATATGACCTAATGAACACTTGTCACTGTGCTAGTCTCTACACATACCATGATCAGGTTTGAAATACATATGGTGGCGTTTAGTCCCTTAAAAATTACGTTATTAATGTGTGCCTTGTTTTCAAGTTCAGTGCATTCTGAAACGATAACGGTGGTTTCCGATTATTGGTGCCCTTATAACTGTGAACCTAATTCTCAGATGGAAGGTTTTGGTATTGATCTGCTCAGGTTAGCGTTTAAAAAAAGAGGCATTGAAGTTGAGTACATCTTGAAGTCTTGGGATCAAGCCGTTGTGGACGTTGAATCAAATCGATATCACGGCTTAATGAGTGCTTATAAGTCTGAGTCGAAGCTATTGCTTTTTCCTGAGATGCATTTTTCCCATACCACCAGTTGTTTTTATAAGAAAAATAATGATTGGGAATTCAATGAGTTTTCTAGCCTAAACAATGTCAGGTTAGGGGTGATTAAGGGGTATAGCTATGGTGCCTTATTAGATGGTTATTTAGCAGAGCATAGAGAGGATGTTCACTGGGTTTCTGGAAAAAACCCATTGCAGGTTTTGCTTGAAAAGATGCGAAATGATGAAATTGATGTGATTATTGAGGATACCAATGTCCTTGAATACCAATTAAGCTTACAAAACAATCCAGACTCCCTGATCACCGATTATTGTTTGCCTGTGACAAATTTATACATGGCATTTGCCCCTGAGCATCCCGATACCCAGAGGTATTTAAATATATATCAAAACCAATTAAATCAGTTATTAAACGATGGGACTTATCAAAAAGTGATGGCGAAGTATCAATCTTTTAAAAGCCAATTAAAGCAGTAATTCCTTATCAATATTCACAAACTCATCACAACTGTTAATTAAACCATTGGCGGTTAAAAATTCTACTCCGTACACTTTGGTTTTAACTTTAAATTTCTCTTTTACTTTTTCAAGCAAAATTGCAAAGTCACCATCGCCGCTTAGCAATACAATTTCATCCACTGACTCAGATACTTCCATTACGTCAATGGCAATGCCCACATCCCAATCACCTTTGGCGCTGCCATCACGTCGTTGAATAAAGGGTTTGAGCTTTACTTCAAAACCAATGTTTCTTAATGCATCCTGAAATTTGATTTGGCTATCCATGCCGCGATCTATGGCATAGGCATAGGCGTGAGTAATGTCACCGTACTCACTGAGTTGCGCCCAAAGTTTTTTGTAGTTGAAGGGGCGACCATGCATTTCACGGGTGGTGTAATACACATTTTGCACATCCGAGAAAATCGCAATTTTAGTCATGATTCATTCAATCGCTGTTTGATAAAGGTCACTGAATTGTATCAGTTATGCAGCTTTTTTGGTGGTGTTAATAGGCTCATCAGATTGTTGTTTGGATTTTACTGGGCTAGCTTGTTGGTTTTTGTAAGCGGTGCGGGCTTGGTGTTGAAAATACGCATCAATGATATCCATGAATATGCCGCTGGCAATTAAAATCCTTTCCGAAGTGTGTTGGAATTCAAAATCCAATATCCACATGTATATGCAATATGCCAGGATGCGATGGCTGCGCTCTAGATACCAAACTGTATCACGTAGGGTATTTGAGCTTTGGTGTCCGCTTAAGCGCCAATATTGCTCGGCCCAGCGCCAAATATCACTGCTGACCCATAATAATGCTCCAAGTGCCATGGCCGCGGTAAAGGGCACAAAGGTGACATACCATAAGGCGAATAATAAAAAGCTAATGCCGTGGTGCACGCTATAGAACACTCGGTAACTGGGTTTTAACGTGCGCCAGTCTCGGGCGATGATGCATACGTCGTAAAGGTATAAACCCAGTAATGTTGTCATCCAAATATCACGAAAAGTTTCGCTGTCTGCTTGGTAAGCAACGATGTAAACGCATACCGAAAAGATACTTAATAAATAATGGCTACGCTCTGAAGCGTGGCGAGTATTTGGGTTAAGGTTCAGTGTGGCTATGATGATGGCATCAAGAATCAGACAGATGCCGGTGATGGCAAGGCTGTGGATGATAAAATCCAAGAAGGTTGCTGAGTGCATATCGGTTGACCTTTATCGTCATAAGAGCATAAAACTCAGCTACTCTTTGGATCGTGTTGTCTTTGATGGCGGCACCCTAACATAAGTGCCAAAATTCGGTGGTTGCATGGCTGGGTGGGTGGAAAAACCCATGTTAAATTATTAGACAAAGGTGCTTAGGGTGTGATACCTAATGCAAGGCGTTCTGATGGGGTCAGTGTTCGGTATTCACCGGGTGCCAGTTTTGGATCTAATGGAATACCTGCAATATTTTCTCTATGCAGCTTTTCCACGCGATTGCCCATGGCGGCAAACATTCGTTTTACTTGATGATATCGGCCTTCGCTAATGGTGAGCAGTACTTCATGATCGCTAATGCGTTCTAACACTGCTGGCTTGGTTGGATGGGTTTCGTTGTTCAGCATGAAACCTTGATGGCATTGTTGCTCGGCATCTTCAATCAATGGTTCGGCCAAAAACGTGCGGTAAGTTTTGGGGTGATCATGTTTGGGGGACGTCATCACATGAGACCAATTGCCATCGTCAGTAATGAATAACAAGCCTGTGGTGTCTTTATCTAGGCGCCCAACCGTATGCAGGTTTTTCAGTTTTTTTTCGTTTTTTAATAAGTCAAAAACGATGGGGTGTTCGCTGTCTTGATTGGCACACACATAACCAGCCGGTTTGTGCATCATGAAATATTGAAACCCCGCGTCTGCCATAACGGGTTCACCATCTAATGAAATGATATCGTCATCCGGTTTTACTTTGATAGAGGCACTTTTGGCGCGCTGGCCGTTAATGTTCACTCGGCCTTTTTTCACCATGTTGCCTGCAACAGAGCGGGTGATGTCTTGGCTTTCACATAAAAACTTATCCAGGCGCATAGTCAGTCCTGCGGCTCTTTTTGGATTTGTTGTGTAATAGCCCAATGCAGATGTTCTTTTACCAGTTCAGATTCAATGTTTAGCTTTTCATTTAAGGCTGAAATAATTTTTTTATTATATGGTGCGTTACCCAAGGCCACTGCAATGTTCCTTAGCCAGCGTTCGTGACCTGCACGGCGAATAGGGGTGCCTTCGGTTTTTGATAAAAAGGTGGCTTCGTCCCAAGCAAATAGTTCCAACAGGGTGGCTGTGTCTAATTGATGGCGCGGGGTGAAATCTTTTTCTTGGCTGGTTTGAGTAAATTTATTCCAAGGGCAGCACAGCTGGCAGTCGTCACAACCAAAAATACGGTTGCCTATTTTACTGCGCAGCTCGATAGGGATAGCGTCTTTTAATTCAATGGTGAGATATGAAATACACTTGCGGCCATCTACAACATGATTCTCCACAATGGCATCGGTTGGGCATTCGGTGATGCATGCTGTGCAGCTGCCGCAGTTCATATCATCGTAAGGTGCATCTAATGGCAAGGGTAAGTCGGTGAACAATTCTCCCAGAAAAAAATAGCTGCCTGCTTTGGGGTTAATCAGCATACTGTTTTTACCAATCCAGCCTTGGCCAGACTTTTGCGCTAAGCCGCGCTCTAATACTGGGGCGCTATCCACAAAGGCACGGTAGTTAACGGATAGCTGTAATTCATCAATGGCTGCTTGAATTTTTTTGCCCAGTTGCGTTAAGCGTTTGCGCATAAGCTTGTGATAATCGCGGCCTAAGGCATAGCGGCTGATGTAAGCCTGGTTAGGATTGTGCAGCACCTCTAAGGTTTGTACATCCGGTGCCATGTAATCCATACGCACAGTGATGATGCGCAAGGTACCTGGCACCAAATTATCAGGGCGATAGCGTTTATCCCCATGATCAGCCATATACCCCATTTCCCCGTGGTATTGCTTCTTTAGCCATGCCTGCAAACGATCACCATGTTTGCCCAAGTCCACATCGGTAATGCCCACTTGTGCAAAGCCAAGCTCAACCCCCCAGGCTTTGATGCTTTGGGCTAACTGGTCTAACTGACTGGATGTTAAGTTTATGGATGTCATGAAGTTGGGTAGCAGGATATAATCTTGGCAATTCTACGCAATTTTCAAGGGCGCGGCATTATGTATATGCGGCGTGGGTTTTGTGAATAGTGGTTAAACCGTATTTAAGGACAAAACATGGGTGTTTCTCTTTATAAAGCTGCACAGGTAAAAAACATAGACAGATGCACCATTGAGCAATGTGGTGTAGATGGTTACGGTTTAATGGTGCAAGCAGGTGAGGCGGCATTTTCCAGTCTTTTGAGTCGTTGGCCCAATGTGCGCCAGCTGATTGTATTGTGCGGTGGCGGCAATAATGGTGGCGATGGTTTGGTTATCGCTCGTTTGGCTGTTCAGCATGATATTGCGGTAAAATTGGTTCTCACTAGTGACCCTGATGCACTTAAAGGTGAGGCCAAGCAAGCAGCAGATGATGCTTTGCAAGCGGGTCTTCAAGTGATTGCGCCTGCGGATATTCAATGGACAGACCCCGAATTCCATTCGTCTGAAATTGTGGTGGTGGATGCCTTGTTAGGTACAGGATTAAATTCAGATGTCAGCGAGCCTTATACCGGCCTCATTTCCCAAGCCAATGATTCTAACTTGCCCATATTAGCCGTTGATGTGCCATCCGGCTTAAATGCCTCTACCGGGGCCATTCAAGGTTGCAGCATAAAAGCGGCTGCCACCATTACCATGATTGAATACAAACAAGGCTTGTTTACCGGTTCTGGCCCTGTGGTATGTGGCGAGATCAGTTTGGCCCAATTAAATTTGCCACAGCAGGCAAGGGAATCTGAAGCGCCCATTGCGAGCTTGGAATCGTGGAAAGAAATACAAAACTTTGCTGCCTTTGGTCCTCGCCAATTAGACAGTCATAAAGGGCATTTTGGCCATGTGATGATCGTGGGTGGGGATTTGGGTTGTGGTGGCGCCATCTCGCTGGCAGCCGGTGCAGCTTTAAAGTCAGGTGCGGGATTGGTCTCTGTGGCCACTCGCCCAGAACATGTGCCAGCGGTATTAGCACGTTATCCTGAAGCCATGGTGCACGGGGTGCAAAGTGGGCAAGACCTGCAAACCTTATTGGATCGTGCTGATGTGATTGTCATTGGTCCGGGTTTGGGGCAAAGCTACTGGGGCGAGCAATTGCTGCAGCAAGTGATGGCCACCCATGTGCCAGTGTTATTGGATGCGGACGCTTTGAATATTTTAGCCAAAGGGCGTATTTCTCATAATCTCGCTGAGCGCATCAGTGTGATCACCCCACATCCGGGTGAGGCCGCACGATTATTAAAAAGTAACGGTGCTGTCGTGCAAGCGGGTCGCTTTAAAGCGGCTAAAAACCTCTCTAAAAAATTATCCAGCTCTGTGGTATTGAAGGGCGTGGGCAGTTTAATCAGCACCCGCGATATGGAGCCGGATGAGGCTGAGCTGCAAGCAACCCCTGATATAAAACCCGACGATTTAAAACCAGAAACGCTCACCAGTATTTGCCAAGATGGCAATGCGGGCATGGCCAGTGGCGGCATGGGGGATGTACTCAGTGGTATCATGGGCAGCTTAATGGCCCAAAGATTGAATCCACATATTGATGATGCCCATTTCGCCAATGAAGCGACGTTTAATCAGGCTTTGCATGATTTGGTGGTCAGTGGTGTGTGTTTACACAGTGCAGCCGCGGATTTAGCGGCAAAAGAAGGCCAAGCGGGCATGCTGGCATCAGACGTGATTGAAAGTATTCGGTATTTATTGAAATGAAAACCCCTTTATCCATGCAGTTTAAAGATGAAGCGCAAATGTTAGCTTGGGCCAAGCAGGCTGCCGCTAGCTTGTCAGGTGGTGTAGTAATGCACCTTAATGGCGACTTGGGCATGGGTAAAACCACGCTCACCAGGGGCTTTATTCAAGCCTTGGGCCATGAGGGAAATGTAAAAAGTCCCACCTACACCTTGGTAGAACCCTATGAGCTTGGTAACCTGCAGGTCTATCATTTTGATTTGTATCGCTTGGCCGACCCTGAAGAATTAGAATTCATGGGCGTTAGGGATTATTTTACAGATGACAGCATCAGCTTTATTGAATGGCCTGAAAAGGGCGAAGGGGTATTGCCCGATGCGGATATTGAATTTGAGATTACCCCTTGGGAACAAGGGCGACAAATTAGCATCACAGCATTAACACAAAAAGGCACGCAGCAATTACAGCTGTGGCAATAATAAAAAATGACATCATTGGGAATAAAAAGATAATAACGTGCGTATTGTATTAGCCGTTTTAATGATCGTAACTCAGTCAATAGCGTTTGCCGATGTGCAAGGGCTAAGGCTTTGGCACGCCCCAGAAAGCTCACGCTTGGTATTTGATTTAGACCGCCGTGCAGAACACAGAATTTTCCCACTGAGCTCACCTAACCGCTTGGTTATCGACATTGATAACAGCAAGTTACTCACCGAACTCAAAGACCTTCCTACGCAAACAGGCCCCATAAAAAGTGTGCGCTGGGGCACCCGAGGCAAAACTGGATTACGCATTGTATTGGATTTACGCGAAGCGGTTGAACCTAAAAGCTTTCCACTTGCCCCTAACAAACAATATAACCACAGGCTGGTGGTAGACCTTTACCCTAAAAACAAAACCCTAAAACCGGCGGTTGTTAGTAAACCGGTTATTGATGATAAAAAATCCACTAAGGGCAACCGGAATATTATCATTGCCATTGATGCGGGCCATGGTGGTGAAGACCCTGGGGCCATTGGCCACGGTGGTATTTATGAAAAGAAAGTGGTGATGTCCATTGCCAAAAAACTAGCCGCCTATCTTAAAAAAGAAAAAGGCTTTCAGGCTAAGTTGATTCGTACAGGGGATTATTATATTGGTTTGCGTGAGCGCACTAAGCGAGCGCGCAAATCCAACGCCGATTTATTTATCTCGATTCATGCGGATGCGTTTAGCAGTCCCAAAGCAAAAGGCAGTTCGGTATTTGCGTTGTCGCAGCGCGGAGCATCCAGTGAAGCGGCACGCTGGCTGGCTGATAAAGAAAACTCATCGGATTTGATTGGTGGTGTAGGGGCATTAAGTTTGGATGATAAAGAGGATGTGCTGGCGGGTGTATTGCTGGATTTATCCATGACCGCATCCTTGGGCATGAGCCTAGAGTTGGGTCAGTCAGTATTGAATAGCATGGGTGGCGTTTCTAAATTACATAAACGCAAAGTAGAACAAGCGGCGTTTGCGGTATTAAAGTCGCCAGACATTCCATCGGTTTTAATTGAAACAGGCTTTTTATCCAACCCAAGTGAAGCGCGCAAATGCCATTTTTAAAGGCATCAAACGCTATTTCCGGCAATCCCCTCCGCCAGGTACTTACTTGGCCAGCATCAAACAAAAAAGTGATCGCATAAAAGAATACGTGATTGCACCGGGTGATACTTTGTCGGTGATCGCACAGCGCTATGCCACCAGTATGTCCAGCTTGAAAAAATTAAACGGGTTGAAGTCTTCGCGACTTCGTATAGGCCAAGTGATCAAAGTGCCTGCTACTTAAGCCCCTATCTGCAAATTATAGTTAAGAGTTTCTCCATGAAACGAATTGAAATACTCAGTCCACGACTGGCTAACCAAATAGCGGCTGGCAATAAGAGTTGGTTGAGCGGCCAAAGGGGCGCTTTAAAATGAAACGAATTGAAATACTTAGTCCAAGATTAGCCAACCAAATTGCTGCTGGCGAAGTGGTCGAGCGCCCTGCCAACGTGGTGAAAGAACTGGTGGAAAACAGTTTGGATGCCGGCGCCACCCGTGTTGAAGTGGACATTGAACAGGGCGGCGTGAAGCTGATCCGTATTCGTGATAACGGCTTTGGTATCGAGAAAGACGATTTACCCCTTTCACTCAGTCGACACGCCACCAGTAAAATAAAAGAGCTAGATGATCTAGAAGCGGTGCAAAGTTTAGGCTTCCGCGGTGAAGCATTGGCGTCCATTGCTTCGGTATCACGTTTGGTGCTGAGCAGTCATGAAAAAGACCACGAAGAAGCTTGGCAAGTCAGCGCAGAGGGCCGAGACATGGCCACTGAAACCAAACCCTGTGCACACCCGGTGGGTACCACGGTTGAAATGCGGGATTTGTTTTTTAATACTCCTGCACGGCGCAAATTTTTACGCACCGAAAAAACCGAATTCAATCACTTAGAAGAAGTGGTGAAGCGCATGGCGCTCAGCCGATACGATGTGGCGTTTCAATTACGTCACAATCAAAAAGTGGTTCATAGTTTGCGTCAGTGTGCTTCTCAGTTTGATCAAGAAAAACGTGTGGCCACTTTATTAAGTGCTCAGTTTATGAAAGAAGCGGTGCACATAGACATGGAAGGAGCGGGCTTAAAGCTATGGGGTTGGGTAGGTTTGCCCACTTTTAGTCGCAGTCAGGCCGACATGCAGTACTTTTTTGTCAACGGCCGCATCGTACGTGACAAACTGGTTGCCCACGCCATTCGCCAAGCCTATCAAGATGTTTTGTATCATGGCCGCCATAGTGCCTTTGTTTTGTATTTAGAAGTGGATCCGTCTTTAGTGGATGTGAACGTACACCCAACCAAACACGAAGTACGCTTCCGTGATGGCCGTTTGGTCCATGACTTTTTATTCAGAACCTTGCACCGAGCATTGGGAGAAGTTCGTCCTGAGTCGGGCCCTAATGCTCGCGCTGAAACCGAAGCCGCTTTGCAACAGCAACCTCAAGTGAGCGGTGTGCAAGCAGGTGAATTTGCTGGGCAAAATAATATGGCATTGTTGTCCGGTGCGGCGGGCGGGCATCAAAGCGGACAGTCACCAGTCGGTCAACCTTGGCAATCCGGTTTTCAAAATGGCACTCAGCCCATTGGTGAAAACCAAGTACAAAATCAAATGGCCACTTATGGTGCCATGCATTCCAATGCTGGCTTTAATGCTTCATCAAACATTCCTATGCCGTCTACCATTGCTGACACTCAGGCCGCCATGCAAAGCCATGAGCAGCAAGAAGTGCCACCACTGGGTTATGCCGTGGCGCAATTACATGGCATTTATATTTTGTCGCAAAATCAATTGGGCATGGTGATTGTGGATATGCATGCAGCTCATGAACGCATCACTTATGAGCGTTTAAAAACCGCCTATGATGAGCAAGGCATTCCCTCACAGCCTTTGTTGGTGCCTGACACCATCAATGTATCATCCGAGCAAGCGGACATGGCCGAACAGCATGCAGAAGAAATTTCTAAACTGGGATTCTCACTACAGCGCCTTGGGCCAGAAAGCCTAGTGATTCGCCAAATGCCCATCTTGCTGCGTAACTCAAACAGCGAAGCTCTGGTGGTAAAAGTATTGGAAGATTTCCGCGTGGCCGGTTCGTCTCGCCATATGACCGAATTCAGAAACGAAGTACTGTCTAGCATGGCGTGTCATGGTTCAGTGCGTGCCAATCGCCAGCTCACCATTGCCGAAATGAACGGCTTGCTGCGAGACATGGAAATCACCGAGCGCAGTGGTCAATGTAATCATGGTCGACCTACATGGACTCAGCTTTCCATGAAAGAGTTGGACAAATTATTCATGCGCGGCCAATAAATGAAATTAGCGAAATGGCCAAACCTGTGTGAAGGTGCTCTGTCCCCGATAATGTGGGAGCAATCAATGAAATTAGTAATAGGGCCAAACTTGTGTGAGGGTGCCCCGCGCCCGACAAGCTCGATGAGAAAAAAATGACTGAAAAAAACTTTCCCCCAGCCATCTTCATCATGGGCCCAACCGCATCCGGTAAAACCGCACTGGCTTGTGATTTTTATGAGCGCTTAAACTGTGAATTAATCAGCGTAGACAGCGCCCTTATTTATAAAGACATGAACATAGGCACCGCCAAACCCACCGCTGAAGAGCTTGAGCAATACCCTCATCATTTGATTGATATTCGAGATGCGGCAGAACCTTATAGCGCAGCGGATTTCAGAAAAGACGCATTGGCATTAATGGCAGATATTACCGCCAGAGGTAAAGTGCCAGTATTGGTGGGTGGCACCATGCTGTATTTTAAATTTTTATTAGAAGGTTCGGCTAAACTACCAAACGCCGATGACAACATTCGAGCAGATATTGAAAAGCTGGTACAAGAACATGGCAAACAACATATCCATGAATTATTAAAAAAAGTAGATCCAGAATCCGCTGAACGCTTGAACCCAAATGACCCACAAAGGGTGCAGCGTGCTTATGAAGTGTTTTTGATTTCAGGTAAAACCTTAACCCAACATTGGGCCGAGCAAGAAGAGCAGCCTCTTGCCTATAACGTGATTCAATTTGCCATTGCCCCGCAAGAACGCAAAACCTTACACGAACGAATTGAACTGAGATTTAATCAAATGATCGAACACGGCTTCATCGAAGAAGTAAAAGCCATGCACGCCCGTGGCGATCTGAAAGAAGATTTACCCTCGGTGAGAGCGGTGGGTTATCGCCAGGTATGGGATTTTTTAGAAGGTCGTATTGATTCTGAAGAAATGATATTCAAAGGTATTGTGGCCACTCGTCAACTGGCCAAACGCCAAATCACATGGCTTCGTGGTTGGGATAACTTGCACTGGCTGGATAGTTTGGATGCTCAGTTAAGTGAAAATGCGCTGTCGATTTTAGGAAAAGAAATGGATTTGGTTGCCTACTTAAAGAATGCTTAATACTTTGGTCGGGGTGTGAGCAGGTAAAATAGCGACTACAATGAGGTTTAAGGTTAGCTTTTATTTAGATTTAGCTTAATATTTAAACAAAGTTAAGAAGTTAGCGCACCTTGCCTTGAAAATAGTGGAATCACTGGCCATAGTTGTGGCATAGTCCCCGCACATTTGCA